>JBGTCM010000396.1:0-12462 GCA_041748795.1 Pyrinomonadaceae bacterium | reverse complement strand
TTCAGGCGGTCAACAGCAGCGCGTGGCGGTGGCGCGAGCAGTGGGCGGAAAGCCGAGTATCCTGCTCGCCGATGAGCCTACCGGAAACCTTGATTCAACTAACGGCGAAGCGGTGATGGAACTGTTACGCGAATTACATCGTGGCGGCGCGACGATCTGCATGGTGACGCACGACGCGCGTTACGCGCAGCACGCGGACCGCATAGTGCATTTATTTGATGGTTCGATCGTGGAGGAAACGGGATCCAACGGACACGAAAGCGCGCAGGCAAGTATTGCGTGAAGATTAGCCCGTCGCGCTGAGTTGATAACGCTCGAGTTTGAGGTAGAGACCGCGTCGGGTGAGTCCGAGCTCGCGAGCAGCTCGAGAGATGTTGCCGCCATGCTTGCGAAGCGCATCTGCAATCATGCGGCGCTCAACGTCAGCAAGCGCGTCGGCGAGCGTGACGTTCTGCAAGGCACTCGTGGGCATTGAATTCAAAGTTGAAACCGTGGAACTTGGTGTGGTCGGGGACGACGTCCGCTTGAGTTCGGGAGAAAGATTGTCCGGAGTAATTACTGTCGAATCCTCTGCGCGCGCAACTACCCTCTGGATTTCATTGCAAAGCTGCCGGACATTTCCAGGCCAGTCACTCACCATCAATAAGTCTACTGCCGGTGGCGTGATCTGAATATCTTTGCGGCCAAACTTCGCCGAGTAGTGATTTATGTAGTAGTTGACGATGGTGGGGATTTCCGAACGGCGTTCGCGAAGTGGAGGCACACGCAAACGAATCACGTTAAGCCGGTAATACAGATCTTCACGGAAGCGGCCGTGGGCAACCATCTCCTCCAAATCCGTATTCGTCGCCGCAATGATGCGCACATCCACCTTGATAGGTCGCTGCTCACCGAGTGGCTGAATCTCACCCTCTTGAAGAAATCGCAGCAGCTTCGGCTGCAGGTCCAAAGGTAAGTCGCCAATCTCGTCCAGGAAGAGTGTTCCACCAGCGGCCGTGCGAATAACGCCGGCCGAGTCAGTAACTGCGCCAGTGAAGGCCCCGCGACGGTAACCAAACAAATAGCCTTCTGAAAGTTCCTTTGGCACCGCGGTGCAGTTGAAAGGAACAAAGACTTTGGAGCGACGCGATGAGATTGCATGAATGGCCCGGGCCACCAACTCTTTGCCGGTACCGGATTCGCCGGTGACTAAAACCGTGACGTCAGAGGATCTAATCTTGTGAACTTCCTCGACCAGCTTTGTCATCGCCGGGCTGGAGTGAATGAAACCGGGCATCAAACTGGTTGTCATCTCCGCGGGCTGCTGCTCACGTGGGCCCTTTTGACCGCCCAGACGAAGCGCACAAACGTCCATCCCCAGTTCTGCAATCCTCATTAAGGGATCGAGCGAAAGCCCTCCCGGAAGCTTGGCCCGGTTGCGAGGAGATATATAGAGTGTCGCGCTCGGAGCATGAGACGAACGTAACTGAAGAATTGCGGCGTCGTTCTTCTTTCCATAATCCAGCAAATCTTCATCGCCGAGGTCGTCAAGCTGCTCTGCAATCGTTCCACTCTCAGCTGGAGTGCAACCGTGTGCGATGACCACGCGACGCCGACTATTCTCATCCAGCTCAGTAATCACCACGCGTTTGGCGTTTGTTTCCTGGCGCATGATGGCCGCGAGTTCGCGCAGCAAAAGCTCTCTTGAAGTTACAGCTTCAGCGAGTCGCAGCGTCAGCAACTGCGTGAGTGCCGATTGTTCTTCGTTGCGTTCGGGTGCGGATCGATCCAGGTTGTCCAACACCGCTTCGGAGCGCTTCTGATCAAGCTTCGCGCCCAACTCGCGGAAGGCGTTAACAGCGCGCGTCAAATGTTCGATGGCACGGCTGGGCTGGCTGGTCGCGTATGCGCGTCCGAGTTCACTATGCGCACGCGCGGCGCGATACCGATCGCCGAGCATGTCGAAAATGGAGACGCTGCTGCCGAAATGTTGCGCTGCCGAGGGGAAATCAGATTGCAGCAGGGCCAGCATCCCGGAAATTCGGTGAGACTCACCAGTGAAGCCCAGGTCGTTTGCCGATTCGGTAGTTTCCTCAGTTAGTTTTTCCAACTGCGCGGCGCACTTTTCAAGTTCGTTGTTGCGAACGTGGGCCTCCGCCAGAATTAAGCGTGAATCACAGATCGCCTGACGGTCCGCGATCACTTCGGCCAGGTCCAGCGCTTCCTGCGCGTTGGCCAGCGACTTGGCGTGATCTTCCATCGCCAGATAACAGCGCGCGAGAGTTCGTAAAGCCTGACATGCATACCACTTGTTGCCATGTTCGGTGGCCAACTCGACGGCCCGCAAAAGATAATCTTTCGCTTCATCGAGCTCGCCGCGCAGCATCAACAACTCGCCGAGCGAGTCTAAAATCATCGGGACTTTAGCCGCGCGTTCGTCAACTTCTGACGCCAGAGATAAAGCTCGCTCGAGAGCTTCCTGCGCCCGGCTCCATTGGCCGATCAAAATGAGGTTGATACCGAGATTGTTATAACCATCGGAGGCATTCGTCTTGTGGTCCGTGCGCTCGTAATAGCCGATCGCCTTCTCGAGGTAACGAATCCCCTCCTGCGGGCGCTTAAGGAACCAGCACGCACCCGCCATGTTTGCGTAGATTTTTCCCAGGATGTAACTGGCTGGATGATCGCCGGTAAGTTTGAGGGCTTGCTGAAAATTTTCCAGCGCACCTTCGTGATTGCCCTCCTGGAGGTGGGCTAATGCAATGCCGAAGTAAGATTCTGCCAAACCGCGCCATTCTCCGGTTTGCCGAAAATGCTCTAACGCGCGTTGGGAATAATCCAGTGCAATCGGGTGTTCGCTGATACTGCGATAGACGCGAGCCAATGCTACATAGATTGGACCAAGGTTTTGCTCGGCCATCTCGCTGTCGGAAAACTCCTTTAAGGCGCCCTTAAGTACCGAAATCGCCTTGGGGTGATCTCCATTGTAGTTGTAAGCGAGACCTATCTGGACCTTCAGAGACTGAATCGCCTGCTGGTCAAGCTTGGCTCTTGACTCTGGCGATTCGTACATCGCCACCGCCGCAAGCGAATCACGATACAGCCCCTGCATCTCCAGCGCAGTGGACAGTGCACAACGGGCGAGCGCGAGTATCGAAGGATTTTTTTGAGCAGCCGTGATGAGTAAGGCGAGCCGGGTTTTCGCTTCGGCCGATAGACCCTGGTCCAGCAGGGAACGAACTTCCTGTAGCTCTTCGAGAAGATTTGGGTTGGTAGTCGTACGGGTGCTGGATCGGAGGCGCACACGCGCGTCAGCGAGATCGACCACACCTTTACCGCTTGAGGAGTTTTCCGGCGCGGGGCTTCCCCCGGTGCCTGCATTCTTAGCCATTTAGTCCCTTAAACACACCTAATTCAGGACAACTTTCATACAAGACTAACTGTGTGGCGAGCGAAAGGTTGGGTGAAGCGGCAATTTCCCACGGGCCGCTAACATTTGTTTGTGCCAAAACAGAGTAGAATCTAACACACGCTCCAATAGGCGTCACCATCGTTTTTTTCATTTTGGCTTGGAAAAGACCAGGATCGCATCACTAACCGGACGTTCCCCGCTTTGGTCGGAAGGCTTGTTTACTACTTTGTTGTGAACAACCATCGTGGTGGAACCGCCCCCGTCCAGGTTTATCGCCGCGACCGCGCCAAACTCCAGTAAAAGTTCTGCCAGCGTTTGCAGCGACATGCCAACACTAACCCCCGGCTGACGACCATCCACCGTTACCAGCAGAATTTTTCCGGAGTCCAACTGCGCTAATGCTGTTCGAGGATGCCGGTCTGTGGCGAAGCCTGCTGCGAGCATCTTCTCCTGCTTGTCTGTGATCTCAATCTTTCCGTCTTTGATGAGCTGAGGGCCGGCGCCCAGTATGTTGTTAGCGCTGCGCCATTTTTGATTGTCTGACTGCGTGTGAAGAGAATTCAAACGCCACGAAAACTTAATTGGCCCACCCCTCCGTACATGCCGCTTCACCCATTCACGCGCGCTACCGACTGCGGAAACAACATAACCGTCAAACGGTATTTGAGTGCTCCCCGTGAAGTCAGCAATTGAAACAACTCGGTTTCTGCGGACCACAACTTCGATTCCCTCGGGCTTCGTCAGAGTCGTGCGATGAAACTCGGGAGTGAAAATTATCAACTCGTCCTTCGACACGGGCCGGTTTAGACCGTTGACTTTGTGTTTAGCTGGGCCAAAGGAGAGTTCACCAACATAACCGAGATGGCCGAAGATGATTTGAGTCGTCTTGCCGTTGTTAATGAGTCCGAATTCCGCGCGGTCGTTGTAAGGTTCACTGATCAACTTGCCGTCGAGTAACACTAGTCCAATGGATTCACCTCGATAAGTTCCCGTTGTTCGAAAGTAACCTCCATTAATCGCCGCTGCCGCGCGGTATCTTGCAGCCAGTGAGCTCACCGTCTCCGTGCCGACGCCCGCGTCGAGCGCTCGTACAATTTTGATCGTCGCTCGGTTCAGATCAATTCGCAGAGCACTTATGAACCAGGGACCGGTCGATTCGTCCTTTGACGCCGTACCGGCGCTCGTTTGTTCATATTCGATTCCAGGGGCTACCTCCTGGAACTTGAGGCCTACGCGATTACCGCTTTCAGGCGATTGACCAAGCGCAGCCGGAACCAGCTGTAGCCAACCGCTGGGCGTCAGGACAATAAGAAGCAGTAACAAGTAACCCGCGATTCTTGGCATGTATCGATGCGAAAAGCGATTACCTGGACTTTGGTGGGTGGTATTCAACTTGGGTCTCCCTGAGTTTTTCTCTGGTTTACTCGGATAAAGTGGGCGCTGAGGCTGTCTCAGCCCAACAGAATCAATAAATTAAGCCAGATTGGCTTGCTTGACACTCTTTCCGGCTGGCCGCTATCATCCCCGTTTCCGTCGCCGGCAGGAATTGTCACCTAGTGCTCTATGTTTGAGTCCTTATCGGATAAGTTAAAAAGGACGCTGAAGAATCTGCGCGGCGAGGGCGTGCTTACGAAGGAGCATGTCGACGCGGCGCTGCGCGAGATTCGTTTGGCTCTCCTGGAAGCCGATGTCAACTATAAGGTCGCAAAAGACTTTATAGCCTCTGTCAAGGAGAAGGCCGAAGGACAGCAGGTTTGGCAGGAGCTAAGGCCTTCGGAGCAGGTCGTCAAGATTGTTTTTGACGAGCTGGTTGATCTGCTGGGCGGCCAATCGTCGCGACTTGTCTTTACGCGGCAAACCCCGAATGTCGTCATGATCGTGGGCCTGCAAGGCTCTGGTAAGACGACCTCCACGGGGAAGATTGCGCGCTGGTTGGCCGCAAACCAGGATCGCAAACCGTTGCTGGTTTCGGTGGACGTCTACCGGCCGGCAGCGCGAGAGCAGCTCAAGGTCATTGCGAAAGCAACGGGCCAACAGATCTTTGAACAGACGGATACAAACGATCCGCTCACGCTCGTGCGCAGCGCCGTTAAGCATGCGCAACAAACCGGCTTCGATACGTTGCTCATTGATACTGCAGGACGTCTTCACATCGACGAAGAGTTGATGGAAGAACTCGTAAATATCAAGAGCGAAACGCATCCAGTCGAAATTCTGTTTGTTGCCGATGCCATGACCGGGCAGGACGCAGTTCGTTCGGCGGAAGAGTTTCACCGGCGCATCGGGATCACCGGAGTGGTATTGACCAAGATGGATGGCGATGCGCGAGGAGGCGCGGCGCTTTCCATCAAGCAGGTCACCGGGCAGCCGGTAAAGTTTGTTGGAGTCGGCGAAAAGTATGACGCGCTCGAGCCGTTCTATCCTGATCGAGTTGCCCAAAGGATACTCGGCATGGGCGATGTTTTGTCGCTCATTGAAGAGGTCCAGTCGAAAGTTGATCAGTCTGAAGCTGAGGAGCAGTTAAAGAAGCTTCAGAAAAACGAATTCACTCTCGATGATTTTCGCTCGCAGCTTCGCCAGGTGAAGAAGCTGGGTTCTTTCTCAAAAATAATGAAGATGCTCCCCGATCAGCTCCTCGGCGGTATCGGTATGCCGCAGATGGATGAAGAGCAGACGAAGGAGATGGAGAAAGAGCTGAAGCGGACCGAATCGATAATCGATTCGATGACGCGCGAAGAGCGACACGACCACAAGATTCTGAATGCCAACCGGCGACGCAGAATTGCGCGAGGCTCGGGAACGTCAGTAGCCGAAGTTAACAAGCTCATCAAGCAGTACACAGAGATGCGTCAGATGATGAGGCAGTTAACAGGTTCCGGAATGTTTGGCGGCAGCGGCTTGAAAGGGAAAAT
This sequence comes from Pyrinomonadaceae bacterium, assembly GCA_041748795.1. GTDB lineage: Bacteria > Acidobacteriota > Blastocatellia > Pyrinomonadales > Pyrinomonadaceae > PSRF01. The sequence goes on along the minus strand of JBGTCM010000396.1, from coordinate 6,159 downwards.
GATGCGGCGCCTCACCGGCATGCCTGACATGGGCGGAATGGGAGGCAATGGAGACGAAATGCCATCGCTGCCTTCCCTGCCGGGATTGGGCGGGTCACCGACCAGGAAGAAACTGAAGAAGAAGCGGAAGAAAAAGCGACGGTAGAAAAGTGATGAGTGATGAGTGATGAGTGAAGTGACGAGTTGGTGACCAGGTATCGGGTTATTGTATTGCCCGACACCCGACACCCGACACCCGACACCCGACACCCGGTTTTTGACTAGTTACACATAACGGAGGTAAGGATTTGTTAGCGATAAAATTGATGCGCACAGGCGCGAAGAAGCAGCCTTCATATCGGATCATAGTGAAGGAAAAACAATCAAAGCGCGACGGCGCCTATCTCGAAAATCTGGGAACGTACAACCCAACACGAGAGCCCGCCGAAGTTACGATGAAAATGGATCGCGTTCGTTACTGGATTGAGAAGGGCGCGCAGCCAACTGACACCGTGAGCCGGCTCATCAAGGCTGGCAGCAAAATAGAAGCGGCTGGCAAGTCTGAAGCTTAACTTCTCGCGAGTTGAATCATGAGAGAAGCCATTGAAATGGTAGTGAAGTCGCTAGTTGACGACGTCGATGCGGTAGATGTGCGTGAGGTCGATCATCAGGGTTCAACTCTCATTGAGGTTCGTGTGGCCCCGGCGGACATGGGAAAGGTGATCGGCAGGCAAGGTCGGACCATCAACTCCTTGCGCTCGCTCGCTCGCGCCGCAGGTCTTAAAAGGAAACATCGCTTCATCCTTGAAATTGTGGAATGACTGCGCTGGATGAAGACGGCCGAGCAGGGTTGGTGATCGTCGCGCGCGCGGTAAGAACGCGCGGACTGAAAGGCGAGTTGGTTGCCGACCTTCTGACAGATTTTCCAGAGCGATTCGAAGCAGTTTCCCACTTGTGGGGCGCGGGACCGGAAGGTGAAGCGAAGCTGTTCGAGCTCGAGGACTACTGGTTTCAAAACAATCGCGTCGTTCTCAAGTTTGCAGGATTTGACAGCGTAGAAGCCGCGAAGTCGCTGGTCGGATATGATTTTGGAATACCTGAGGCCGACCGGATTCAACTTTCCGAGAATGAATTTTACGATTGGGAGTTGACGGGTTGCGGGGTTGAAATAAAAGACGGTCCGCTGGTTGGCAGTGTCCGCGAAGTGATGAGAACCGGCGGCGTTGAGCTGTTGGTGGTAGCGGACGAGGCAGGGCACGAGCTCCTGATCCCCATGGCCGACTCAATCGTGATCAAGGTAGATATTGGCGGCAAGAAGATTTTGATCGACCCGCCCGAAGGTTTGTTGGATTTGTAACCGTCTTTGAAATGCACCGTGTTGCGCTGCGATATCATCACGATTTTTCCGGAGTTCTTTCGCGAAGCGTTTGACTACGGGATCATTCGCAGGGCTCGGGCCGCGGGTCTGGTCGAGACGAACGCGCATGACCTTCGTGGATGGACAACTGATAAACATCACGTTGTCGACGACCGGCCATTCGGTGGCGGCGAAGGGATGGTCCTCAAGCCCGAACCGATTTTCGCGGCTGTCGCGGAACTGACCCGGGCCAGCCGGCGCGAGGATTACGCGGCGCAAACGCGCGTGATTTTGTTATCGCCACAGGGTCGAGTATTTACGCAGGAAGTTGCGCAGGATCTTTCAAAAAACGCGACGCAGATTGTTTTGATCTGTGGACGCTACGAGGGCGTCGACGAGCGGGTTTCTGAGGCGCTGGCCACGGACGAGATATCAATCGGCGATTATGTTTTGTCCGGGGGCGAGCCGGCTGCGTTAGTTACCATCGATGCTGTTGTGCGGTTGTTACCGGGAGCCCTGGGGAACGAAACGTCGACCACGAACGAATCGTTTTCCGCGGGACAGTTGGCCCATCCGCAATATACGCGGCCTACAGAGTTTGCCGGGATGAAGGTCCCGGAGGTTCTTTTAACAGGAAATCACGCGGAGATTGCGCGTTGGCGGAAGGACGCCGCCCTCAAGAAAACGCAACGAAACCGCCCCGATCTTTTAAAGTGAAATTTGTCTGGAGTTGGATGCACGGGGTTGATCCTGTATTCTGACCGTCCGGATTTTTGATGGAGTAATGAGATGAACAGATTAGACAGTATTGAAAACACCCAATTGCGCACTAACATTCCTGACTTTCAGCCGGGAGATACGGTGCGCGTGCACGTTCGTATTAAGGAATCTGAAACCAAGGAACGGCTGCAGGCTTTTGAGGGTGTCGTGATCGCCCGCAAGCACGGCGGCGCCAGGGAAACAATTACGGTTCGCAAAACCAGCTTTGGTGTTGGTGTTGAGAGAATCTTTCCGCTACACGCAACCATCGTTGACCATATCGACGTGATTAAGCGAGGTCGCGTGCGAAGAGCAAAACTTTATTACCTGCGCGGCCTGAGAGGAAAAGCCGCCCGCATTCGCGAGCGCGATACGCGCGGGCAACAGACAGCCGAAGCCTCGGCCGCTGGAAAGAAGTAAAGCGCGATTTGAAGCCGAATGTTTAGAGTTCAGCTTTGGGCACCCTCTCTAAGGCGTACAAGCTGAACTCTAATCGCTTAATACTCGGAAGATTTTCTTTCTGTTTCCGCCAGTCATTTTTGAACCCGGCTTCCTCACCGGGCCCATGTCGCAATTCTCCACTCAGGAGTCGCCAGCTACTTGCGTATCGCAATTGATGCCCACTCTGTTGGGACCGGACTTGGCGGCAATGAAAGTTACGCCAGCAATCTAGTCGAGTCCCTGGCCGAGATCGATCAAAAGAACCAGTACACAATCTACGTCACCAAACGAGAGGCCCTCGAGAGGTTCAAAGATCGGTGGCCCAACTTTAGAGTCAGATCAACACTCCCGCACAGTCCAATAATTCGTATTCCGCTCACGCTCACCAGCGAACTGCGACGCAATCCTGTCGATGTCCTGCACGTTCAGTTCACGTCTCCGCCTGTCGCTCCTTGTCCGGTGGTGGTTAGCATTCACGATCTGTCGTTCGAACATTTGCCACTGACATTCAAGCGCCGTAGTCGCATGCAGCTGCGCATGACTGTGAGGAGGTCAGCACGACGCGCTGCTCAGGTGCTGACTCTTTCGGAGTACGTCCGTGATGATGTTATCGCCACGTACGGGATTGCCGCTGAGAGAGTCGCCGTCGTGCCCCTTGCCGCGCCAGAGCATTTTTCTCCGGTTCGTGACGAGATGGAACTGAAACGTGTAAGACAAAAATACGGCATAGGTCAGAATTACATTCTCTCTGTTGGCTCAATTCAACCGCGCAAGAATCTGCCCAGGTTACTTGAAGCCTATTCACTCTTGCGCAGCTCGCAGCTGGAAGTTAATCTCCCAACCCTGGTTCTGGTTGGGAAATGTGCGTGGCTCTATGACGAGACTCTTGGGAAGATCGAGACGCTCGGACTCACTAAACTGGTAACGTTGACCGGGTATGTACCAGAGGCTGATTTGCCTGCCTTGTATTCCGGCGCTCATTGCTTTATCTATCCGTCATACTTCGAAGGATTTGGTTTGCCGCCGCTGGAGGCGATGAAATGTGGAGCTCCGGTTATTGTTGGAAACCGGACGAGCCTACCAGAAGTCGTCGACGATGCAGCGGTTCTCGTCGATCCTTTTGACGTTGGCGATATTGCGGCGGGACTTGCTAAGGTGATAAACGATTCCACGCTCCGGGCTTCGCTGAGGCTCAAAGGCCTGGAGCGAGCCAAAGCTTTTGACTGGCGAGAAACGGCGCGTAAAACTCTCGCTGTTTACGAAAAAGCAGCAGCCCAGCGTCGCTAGTTTTTTCAGCCACTACCGGAGAAAAGCTTTTCCACTTATGCGCATCGCAATTCTTGGAACTCGGGGGATACCAGCCAGCTATGGAGGCTTCGAAACCTTCGCCGAGCACCTATCCACCAGGCTCGTGGCTCGTGGACATGAGGTCACCGTTTATGGACGCGCTCACTATGTTTCACCTCGCCAGTTGGAGTATCACGGCGTCCGGCTTAAGGTGCTACCAACCCTCCGGCACAAATATTTTGACACTGTCGTACATGCTTTTCTGTCGGCTGTGCAGGCGGTGTCAGAGCGATTTGATGCTGTCCTAATATGTAATGCAGCGAACGCGCCGTTTGTCCCGATACTCAGACTCACCGGAACTCCAGTAGCAATCAATGTCGACGGGCTCGAGCACCAAAGGAAAAAGTGGAACTGGTTGGGAAGACGTTACTATCTGCTTGCCGAGCGATTGTCTACGATCCTGCCAAACGTGACTGTCACCGATGCGCGCGTAATCCAGGATTACTACCTGGCTCGGTATAACGTTACATCGAAGATGATTGCCTACGGCGCTGAAGTTGAACGGCGTCCTGATCGCGCAGCCTTACGAAGATGGCGAGTTGAACCGAATAGATATGTCCTCTATGTCTCACGGCTGGAACCGGAAAACAATGCTCATTTGGTGATCGAGGCTTTTAAGAAAGTGCGGACCGCCTACCGCTTAATAATTGTCGGCGATGCCCCTTACGCACGCAGTTACATAAACGACCTGAAAGCCCGGGCGCGGGGCGACAGAAGAATCGGGTTTACTGGTTTTGTATTTGGTCAGGATTATCGCGCCCTACAACAGAATGCTTACTGTTACGTCCACGCTACCGAGGTGGGAGGAACGCATCCTGCCCTCCTTGAGGCAATGGGCTACGGCAATTGTGTCCTGACCCTGGCGACCCCGGAAAACCTCGAGGTCGTAGGCGATGCCGGAATTCCATATGCGGATGAATTGGATCTGACGGAGAATCTACAACGCGTTTTGCGAGATGGTTCACTGGTGCAAAGTTATCGTAACCGGGCGCAGATGCGAGTGCAAAAATACTATGATTGGGAGCGCGTGGTAGATGAGTATGAAGAGCTCTTCGCCGGACTGGCCGGAATACAGCTCCCAAAGAAGTCCAGAATTTCCACAGTTACCCCCGAGGCGCTGAATAAGCGCAGCCTTTCGGCCAAATAATCCCATCAATTGTGCAAAGAAATGTGCCCCGCTAATCGGTTAGGACTGGCGGGGCAACTGTCCGGCAGGTTCGGGTAAATACTGGGTTGGGCGATGGCAAAGAACTGAGAATCGTCACATATGGCCGATCCCGTAAACCAGGCGGTGCGTTTTAGCGGGTGAGATAAAGCCGCGCGGCGTAAATAAAAGAAAAACCGCGACCCTGGAGCACCTTCCATTGGCTTACCTGTAACCAGAAAAGCCAAGTTTATCAATCAGAACTGCGTGTCAGTGTGTGAAATTATACGTATTATCTGTGACGTGTCAAGGACATTCTCAACGGTTTCGCGAAACTTCTGCAACAAATCGGCTTCAACCAGAGAAACAAACCCTTATTAATGGCCCGAACGTGTTTGTGTTAGTCGCATTGCCTGCCGGCGAACGGCTTCGGAAACGTTTCGATTTTGAGTAAGGCTGAGCAGGTCCTTGCTACGAATACGAGGAAGTGTGCTGACGACTGTAGGAATGGGAGTGCGAGGATTGCGAACCAGATTGTGAATGATTGAATACGATCGTGCCCAGGCAGGTTTTGCGGCGATCAATCGTAACACTTCGTCGGCGACCGTTCTCATGGCCGCGATATTTTCTATCTCTTGATCGGTGATACGTGGATTGTTGATAACAGCTGTGGCCACAACGCGGTTGGAGTCGCGGATCAAAATGCTGCGAGCTTCTCTGTCGCCCTTCATGGCGAGTTTCATTCGATCCCTCACATTCATAAACATGATGCGTTTAATCAACGAAACCCGTTCAGGCGATATCTCGCCCGTTTCAAGGCGTTCATTTTCCACTAAACGTTTGAAGTTGGCTGCACGATCCTCAGCTGTTTCGGGCCTCAGTTCTTCATAGCGTTCGGAAGGTAGCCACGACTCATCGATGTCGGCATCGGAAACCTCGATGTGTGAGGCAATCAACCACGCATCTTCAATACTAAATCCCTCTTCCAGCTCGGCGCTCTCAAAGAATTCAGCTGCCGCGGTATTACCGCGGGCACGCAACTCGTGGGCGATCTGTTGTGCGCCACGTTCTTTCTCGAAGAATTCCCGCCGCGTCTCTTTTGCACGACGTTCAGCTTCAGCGGAGCGGGCGG
>JBGTCM010000395.1:0-3334 GCA_041748795.1 Pyrinomonadaceae bacterium | reverse complement strand
GTTCTAGAAAACGTCTCCGTTAACTACGGCGCAATCGAAGCCCTGACCGGCATCTCCATGCAGGTCGGCAAGGGCGAGGTTGTGACGCTCATTGGCGCCAACGGAGCCGGCAAAACAACTACGCTGCGCACGATTACCGGTTTACTGGAACCGCGTCAGGGACGCGTCATGTTCGAAGGCGACGACATCAGCGGCAAGCCTACTCATAAGCTGGTTGCGCGCGGCATTTCCATGGCGCCGGAAGGACGCGGGGTTTTCGCCAACCTGACGGTCCGCGAAAATCTTCAGATGGGCGCCTATTTGAATCGCAATAAGAAGGAAGTGGCTGCAGACATGGAGCGCGCCTTCACGATGTTTACGCGGCTGAAAGAGCGTGAGTCACAGAAGGCAGGAACACTTTCCGGCGGCGAGCAACAGATGCTGGCTATCGGGCGCGCGTTGATGTCGCGTCCGCGATTGTTGCTGCTCGATGAGCCATCGTTGGGATTGGCGCCTCTGGTTGTTCACACCATCTTCGAAGCGATCGACGAAATCAGCAACGAAGGCACGACTATCCTGCTGGTGGAACAAAACGCACACGCGGCGCTGGGCCATTCCGATCGGGCCTATGTTTTGGAAACTGGAAGAATCGTCATGGAAGGCCCATCGGCCGAGCTCGCTGCCGACCCGCGCATCAAGGAAGCCTACCTCGGCGAGTAAGTTTAAGATCTAAGTGGTGCTAAAGATTGTGGACCACCCTCCGAAAGAAAAAGACTATCCACGAAATCACACGAACTAACACCAACTAAGAGTCTATTCGTGCCGTTTCGTGTGTTTTCGTGGATTGTTCTTTTATTAGCAGCCGACCGTGGAGAGCAGCACCAAGCGCCATAGCGTGTCTAAGAAAACAAAACTTTCAACCCGCCTGATTATTCTGGGCCTGGTTCTCCTGCCCGGTGTGATCTTCTCCTGCCGTCGAAATCCTACTGAAGATCGTTCGACCATCAAGATTGGTTTCTTCGGAGATCTCTCCGGACCCACTTATAACTTCGGGCAGTCGGCACTGAATGGCGTGTTGATGGCAGCGGACGAGATCAACGTGGCGGGCGGAATAAATGGACGCCAAATAGATATCGTCATCGACGATGACAAAGGCAGTCCTGAAGCTGCGGCCCAGATTACCGGCAAACTCATTCGCAGCGACAAAGTGGTCGCCATCATTGGCGCGGGGGCATCGGGAAACAGTTTGGCGGCCGCGCCCAATGCCCAGTCAGCCCGAGTGCCTTTGATATCGCCGTCTTCCACAAATCCGGCCGTTACTCAGGCGGGCGACTACATCTTCCGCGCCTGTTTTATCGACGCATTCCAGGGTGAGGTCATGGCCAGATTCACAGCCAACACTCTGAAGGCGAAAACAGCGGCAATCATGCTCGACTTCAACTCGCCTTACAGTCGCGGCTTATCGGAATTCTTTGAGCTTAGTTTTGCAAAACTCGATGGCAAGATCGTCTCGCAGCAATCCTATTCGCAGGGTGATGCTGATTATCGTGGGCAGCTAAGCGCAATCAAAGCTGCGTCCCCGGATGTGATTTACATTCCTGGTTACTACGGGGACGTTGCGGTTATCGCACGGCAAGCACGGCAGCTCGGCATCACCCAACCTTTGTTGGGCGGCGACGGTTGGGATGCACCGGAGCTTTGGGAACTCGGTCGCGACTCATTGAACGGCTGCTACATCACCAACCACTATTCCGTAGACATTCCCTCGCAGACCATTCAGAAGTTTGTGAAAGGCTATCGACAACGATATGGAAATCTGACCCCGGATGCACACGCCGCGCTCGCTTACGATGCACTCAAGTTTCTCGGCGAAGCGATTCAAAAGGCCGGCACCGCCGATGGACCAAAGCTGCGCGACGCTTTGGCCGCGACTAAAAACTTCGTCGGTGTTACCGGAATTATCAGCATGGACAAGGACCGCAACGCAGTGAAGCCGTCGGTCATTCTGAAACTGCAGGACGGAAGATATATCTACCAGGAAACAATTTACCCCGCGCTTAGACCAACACCTACACCAATTCCCTCACCGGCCGCATCCCCTTCAGTTCGCCGGTAATAACGTTATTAGAAATGATTAACCCGGAGGGTTATCAGAAAGTAGCCGGTGGTCGTAGCGCAGCGAAGACCACCGGAAAGCAGCACATGGTCAGTAGCACCCCGAAGGGGTGCGAGAGTTTAGTACTCGGAAGTTTTACCGGGGTCCACGCGGCAGCAAAACGATCCACGAAACACACGAAACAACACGAATAAGGCCTTACACCGCTTCCGACTGCGACGTAAGATTAAACTCCTTGACCTTTAGCGCCGGCAGTAAAGCCGAGCTGCCGCCCTGTCCTTCAGAACTCCCCACGCGTTCAGGCGCCCCAATCATTTCCACGTTCCCAGGCGCAAGCAGTTGAATCAGGCTTTGGTTAAAGCGGAAATTGCTCACCGGATACTGAATCTTTCCCTTCTCGACATACCAGATGCCATCGCGCGTCAAACCTGTTTGCAGCGCCGTGCGCGGATCAACACCACGTATGTACCAGAAGCGCCCGATAAGCAGGCCCCGGTCAGTGGCCTTAATCATCTCTTCCAGCGTCGCTGGGCGCGCAGAACTTTCCATAATGTTATTCACCGGTCCGGGCGTAGGCTGCTTGTCCTTTTGCTTGGCCCAAAAACGCGAGTAGACCAGGTTCTCAAGCACACCGTTTCGCACCAGATAAATCTTCTGCGCAGGAATGCCACTCTGCGCCGACTGTGAACCCGGCAGCTCGACATTCCATGGGTCGCTATAAACATTGATTCGCTCGTCAAAGATTTGCTGGCCCACTTTTGTTTTCCCGCCGGGAGCTGAAAACGGACTACGCCCTTCGTCAGCACTACGAGCGTCAAACCCAAACGCGAAACCGGAGAGTAAATCGGCAACTGCCTGCGGCTCAAGAATCGCCGAATAGACACCCGGCTCAAGAGTGCGCGGTTGGCGCGACTCGAGCGCTTTGCGAATCGCTTCGCGCGCCACGCGTTTCGAGTCAAGCTTGGCAACGTCGAAATGGTTGCGCAGAAAATAACCCGAACTCCCGCCGTCCTGCGTGCGCGCCGTGGTTGAAAGACTGACTAAACTCGAACGCGAATAATTGAAGTTGCCATTCTTCGTGGCCGAACCATTGGCCGAGCCGCGCGCCTGATGGAAACCGGCTCCGATAACTTTTGCTCTTTCACAACTGGCAATTACGTCGTTAATGGCTCGCGCCCGGTCCTGCAGCGAAATGTTTGAAGTTGCTTCAGCATAGCCGTTAACTGGGGTGTAGGTTTG
>JBGTCM010000394.1:0-5707 GCA_041748795.1 Pyrinomonadaceae bacterium | reverse complement strand
TCTACTATGCCCTATTAACTCACGGAACTACCTATGTTGAATTCGGCCAACAAGCCTATGAGCAAAAGTACGCAGAACGTCGTCTCAAGCATCTGATGGTGCAGGCGAAATCTCTTGGTTTCCACCTTGTTCCCTCGCAGATGTAACGGAGTTTCTAAGAAGCGCGGTAGCGCGGGATGCTGGAGGTAGGCGAGCATTATAGAGGCTGGATTATTTACGATTCAGTAGCCTGCAGGATCCCGCGCCCCTGCGCTGTTCTGTAATTGCCTGCCTGAAACCTGCATCAATACTACCGAGGTGCAAACTCTGCGGCATGGACGGCATCTTTACTTCAGCATGTGTGTTCCGGATAGTTGTCTGAATGCTGGTCGCGCTGCGAATTGAAGACCATCAGCGTTAGGCGGCAGATGTCGGATCGAACAGAAGGTGTTCCATTACACGGATGAATATTGAACAGCGCAGATCGAGCGTGCAAATTCGGCTGGCTGTACCGGAAGATGCATCATCCATTGCGTCCGTTCTACATAACGCGTTCATAGAATATAAACCTCTCTACACTCGAGAGGGTTTTATCGCCACCACTCCCGTAGCCGCCGAGGTAAAGAATCGCATTGATGAGGGCCCGGTCTGGGTCGTCTCTGATAACGATGCCATCGTCGGTACAGTGTCGGTGGTTCCAAAAGGCGAATCATTGTATGTTCGAGGCATGGCGGTTGTGCCTGCGGCGAGGGGCGGGAGGATCGGAGAGTTGCTCTTAAGACAGGTGGAGGATTTTGCTGCCGAGCGGGGCTTCAAGCGCCTGAAATCTGAACTACAGGCCTGAAGTTTAGAGTTCAAGCTTTAGCTTGCCTCTTCGCAGGAGTGATTTGCGGTCATAACACATTTGAGGCAGGATAGAGGCACGCTATCCAAAGCATCATCTTCAAGGGGGAACAATCAATGATTAAAAAGTTCGGTTTGATAGCGACTGTCTTGCTTATGACAGTCGCAGGCGCAGCCATCGTGTTTCAGAATGCCGTGGCGCAACAGAGAGACAACATTGAATACAATTCCGTCTATGATTGTGGGTCCGGCCGATTAAAGTTCAAGGTATTAAGCTGCAAAGGGACGGGGCGACTCGACAGGTGCGAAGTCTTTTACGTCAACGAACATTCGCCTAACGGCGGTTTTAAAGATTCGAATTCTCGCGGTCAGATTGATGATTCCATCAACCAGGGTTGCAAAACCAAAAATCAATCGACCGTCAAAAACGAACCAGAGCGATACCAACAACGTGAGAGCGCATTTCCTGTTTCAACGACCGCTCCAACCTCCGCTAAAGATGAAACAGGTGCCATCGCCTGTGTTGCCTCAAGCCCGGATTCGGACGGGAAGACTGCAAACGAGAAAACCTTCCGAGGTGTGATTCGCCGCCTGTGGGAAAAAGAAGCCAGAGCAGGCTCGGACGGAGCAGTAACGATCAGTTTCCAGAAGGTCGTCGTTGGCGCACCACGCGCGTGGCGGCCGACTGCGACTGACGCTTATTCGCAAGCCGACCCGAGAAAGCCGATTTATCCGGTGCGAGCTACTTTTGCAACCTGCACCGACTACAAAACCGCCATCACCAAACGAAAGATGGAGCGAATCTACGATTGCTTCGTCCACAAGACCGGTGGCTGGCAATGTACGCAAACGGGCGCGAGTGGACCACTAGCAATAAAGGACAGCGAGGAATACCTCCGCAAAACGCGTTGAAGCTTTAGCAGCCAACAGAGCTCCTATGCTAAAGGCGCCTCCTTGGAGTGCGGCGGCCTGGCGCCGCTTCGTTGCGCAACATCGAACTCCAAAGGCTGAGGTATTTCGGGATTGGACCAAAGCGGCGCCGGGCCGCCGCACTCCAAGGAGAACTCTCTAACTGACGGCGTCAACAAGCTCGCGTTACCAAATTCCAGAACGCTAAGCACCGGCCGCGAATGAACGCGGCTGTTCGTCGTTGATCAAACCATTTCAAAACAGATGATGCTTCTAATTAAGACGACTTTATCAATACTAATTTTGCTAGCTTTCCTAACGCAAGCCGGTTGCAAGCGCATACCACCGCCACCTTCTGAAGGTAAATCGAAGCAAGCTGGCTCCACCCAATCCGCTTCTTCTGATCGTCAACAAATTGTCGAAACAATCCGCGCCATTGTTGCAGAGCAACTCAGTCTTACCGTGAGCGAGGTTGACGTGGACTCGCCGTTGTTCAAGCAGAGGAAAGCTGCAGACGACTTGGACCTGGTGGAGATTATTATGAACGTCGAGAATGCGTTCAATATTGAAATCAAAGATGAGGAAGTTGGAGTGTCTCTGGAAGAGATCGGCGGAAACTTGTCTGTCAATAAACTTGCAGACATTGTGTCAAGCAAGAAGTAGTGAATCCATCCTGCGGTAGAAACTATGGGTGGTCGCCCTTGGGCTCGGGCAACGGCGGAGCAGCAGGACCAACAAAGCTGCCGCGGAGGGTGAGCGGCGATGATGGCCATGCGTCGCCTGGATTACCTCCGGCTTCTGTATCGAGAATCTTACCCGTCTCCGCATTTTCGCATTTGGCGAGTTCGACGAGGAAGGTTCCTTCGAGCGCATTGGAGCCTGACAGCGTGGTGGTCCGTAAAAAACCGTTGGCCTGATCGGCCGGTCGGCAGCGCAGCGAATAATTTTTCTCAGCGATCTCCATCGGGAAAACGAGACGCGTCCCTTGAGTGATTCGCCCTTCGCCATCTGTCTCGATGAGTAGGTCCCACCCGTCGGCGCTGAGCTCGAGACGGTTGGTTGCAATGCTCCCGATCCTGGCGCCAGGGCTCGCGTGGTTGAACCTCAGTGCGCCCCCAATTAGTTTCTCCTCGAGGCTTGTGGGGAGGATCCCGCCGAGGAACCGGTCCATGCGAGGCCTCTCGACGTTCACCTCGAACGCGGTGCCTTCGGAGGTCCCTGAGGCGCTCTCTGCAACCGGCCGGTCCAGATCGCCCGGTCGCGAAACGAGCCACACGATGGAGACCAGACAGGCGACCAACGCCAGTGCGATAACGATCAGCGATGTCTTGATCGATTTCTTCATGCCAACCTGCGGCTATGCCGCCGCCAAGCCTCGTACCAGGTGGCCATAACGCTGAAAGCGTTCGCTAATTCGAGCCCCGGGGTTGCGTTTTGGCAACCCTGGGTACAATGGCTCGCACCCGCCTGCGGCTATGCCGCCGCACCGCTCCTAATTATTTCTGAGGCTACGCCTCACGCAGGCTGAGGCATAGCCTCATATGATTCAAAAAACTTAACGGTAAGGCTGAGCCCTACCGCACTGTGCGGCGGCCAAGCCGCTCTGGTTTGGTGTCGTTTCGTGTGATTCGTGGATAATTTTTTGGGTGGCTTCGACGACGATCCACGAATCACACGAACTTAACGAAGCCGGCATTACCCCCCTGAATCGCACTCGCACTTTGTGTTCGCCTTGATCACTTCCATCGCTTCAACCAGCACCCGCCCCAGCGGCTTGCCGAGGCTCCCCCCAACACTCGTATTGACCTGCACAGCGACAGCCACTTTGTGATCAGGGAAATACATCATGTCGGTCATGTATCCCGGGAAGAAACCGCTGTGACCATACGCGATACCCAGCCGCGTCTTCCGAATGATCACTCCAAGGCCGTATCGAGTTTCACCTCCCAGCATCGGGGCCGCCACTCCGTCGACAACCTGCGGCAGTAGCTCAGAGGAAAACGCTTTACCCTCATAAATCATTTTCGCCCAACGCGCGAGATCTTCGGCAGTCGAAACATAACCACCGCCGGTCCATTCAAACTGCGGATTGATCGCAAACTTCCCGTCCTGGATCATTTCGTCGCGGCCGCCGAAGGGATTATTCGCTCCTGCATAACCCTGGACCACGCCTTTAAGTCTCAATCCGTCCTGCGGAATGGTGTCTTCGAGTTTCAGCGGCTTAAGCAGGCGTTTGTTTGCTACGTCGTAGAAGCGCTGTCCCGTCACCTTTTCGATAATCATTCCCAGCACGATGTAATTCGTGTCCGAGTAATCCCAGCCCTGGCCCGCCGCGAATGGAGGCTTCTCGTCGAGCAGATACGCCACCAGCTCGGCCGGCTTCCAAACCTTCTCAGGGTTGCCAGTTAAGTCTTTTGTAAATTGCTCCTTGAATTCATACCGCACCAGTCCACTCGTATGGTTCATCAACTGCCGCACAGTGATGTCTTTGGCATTGGGTAGACGCGCAAACCACGGCTCACGCCCCAGGTATTTTTCGATTCTGTCGTCGAGTCCGATCTTCCCTTCCTTAACTAACTGCAAGGCGGTTGCGGCAGCAAAGGTTTTACCGACACTACCGGCAAGCATCCGGTCACGCGGCTTCATCGGCGTTTTCAACTCACGATCCGAAAGCCCAACTGCAAGGCCAAACGATTCACCGCCAGAATCTCCATTGGCGAGGACCACACCAAGAGTAGCGCCAGGAAAACTCCCCGCCTTGTGCCACTCGTCGAGTTTGAGCTGTAGCGCTTGCTTCAGCTCAGCCGTATTCGAGACGGTTGTTGTCTGGCTGTGAACCGCACCTGTAGACAGGAAGCAGGCCAATAAGAAGACAGGCAAGAAGGTGCGCAAGAAGACGGGCGAGAAGACGTGCAAGAAGAGATTTATTCTTCGCATAGTTAGTTTTCGATTAATAAGCGCTGCTCAGATTTTGGCTTGTGATAATAGCAGGACACGTGGGATGGACATTCCTGAATATCCAATGGACCCTGCGGCTCTGCCGCCGCACAGTGCGGAAAGGCTATGCCTTTCCGTAGCTTCCTATTTGTTTTTTGGAGGCTATTCCTCCGTCAGGCAGAGGCATAGCCTCAAACATTTAACAAAAGCTTAACGGTAAGGCTGAGCCTTACCGCACTGTGCGGCGGCATAGCCGCGAATGATCGACTACCATTTACTACGTGCACCGTCCTGCCAGTTGTTGAATACGAATCACAACGAATTCGGCGGGCTTAAGAGGCGCGAAACCTACGATGACGTTGACCACTCCCGAGTCAACGTCATTCTGAGTGGTAGTTGTTTCGTCGCACCTGACAAAGAAAGCTTCGCCCGGTTTCGTTCCCTGAAACGCTCCCTGACGAAACAGACTCGTCATAAACGCGCCGAAGCTCGAACGAATCCGTGCCCAAAGCAGATCGTCGTTAGGCTCGAAGACCGTCCACTTCGAACCCTTATCAAGACTCTCTTCGAGATAAATCGCCATGCGCCGTATCGGGACGTATTTCCACTCACTCGCCTCCTGATCGAGCGTGCGCGCACCCCAGGCGACATTTCCGATTTGCGGAAACGTTCGTAGCGCGTTTATGCCAAGCTTATTGAGCTCACCGTTCTGATGATCAGTTAGTTGGACCGGTATGTTGGCTCCGCGTAAGTCTGCCTGTGCTCCGGCGGACGCTATCCACACGCCACGCGTTTGATCTGTTCGCGCATAGACGCCGGCGAGCGTACCGCTCGCGCCGACGTTTCGGGGCTTGTTCCCATTAAGAGGATCCGGAATTTCGAGTCTGGGAAAATATAATGCCGCGTTGCGATGTCGCAAGCCGTCGTTAGTTTTGATCCAGCGAACCATCTGGTCCTTCGTTTTGATTGTGGACGGAGGGTCAATGATCAGAAATGCGCGTTTGTCGCAGCAGTATTTTTCGGCGGCCGAGATGACGGC
>JBGTCM010000393.1:0-6372 GCA_041748795.1 Pyrinomonadaceae bacterium | reverse complement strand
CTCGCGACGATGTCGGGCAGATCCGTTGCCGTCGCCGGGACGTTATCAAAAGCGCTGCGAGGATCGAACGTGCGATCCATGCCCGTCAGTCGGATGTTCGCATAACGCAAAAGATTCCCTGACGGTATTGACACTGCCAACTTGCGCAACTCAACTACTTCGGCAATGGCTGCGTCTTTCTTGTTCAGCTGCGTGAGAGCCTCCGCCATTAGCGAGACACTCTTGAATAGCAGGTCATCGCGCTTAAACGGATCAAACTTTTTGTCGGCTGCTATTAGCCGCGAAATCTTTTGCATTTCCTGCGCATGCTTCAGCATTCGTTCAAAGTCCTTAGATGCCTTCCATGCTTCAGTAATCAACGTTTCCATGCCAAACCACTCGAGCAGGTTCTTCGGCTCATGTTTAGCAAACGCTTCGACGGCGCGCTCAGCTTCAGGCGTCAGGTTTTTTCGAGTCGCATATAACACCACAACCGCGCGCGCGAATTGAGCGTCTATGCCGCCGGCTGGTTCCGACGCCAGGTACCGACGCATCGCTGCAAAGGCTGCATCACCGTTGCCCGCAAAATGATTCAGCATGCCCAGGTAGTACGACTCCGCATCGGACAGCGAGCTGCGAGCCTGCAGGTTGCCGGCATATTTAGCGGCCAGATCCTTCTTTTCCTGTTTTACTTTCGTATCGAGTTGAACACTGTAGGGAACCTTCTGTTTGTTGAATTCAGCGAATCGCTTGTCTATATACGTGTTGACTTCGTCAAACAGGATTTTCGCAGCGCGTGTATCGGGTGTGGCGGAAACATTAGGAGTCGGCGTCACCTCGGGTTTTGCAGGCGTTTGCGCAATTGCACTCCCCGTCGACAGTATGACGACGGTTACAACCAACAACAACTTATGATTCATGAAACTCATTCAGGATACTGATACGTGATGAAAACGATCCGGCGAAAAGATCTTAAGCGACTCGTCGACGTTTCTGTTTACGACTGCGTCGGCAATTAGCTCTCCGGTGATCGGCGCCAGCAGGATTCCGTTGCGATAATGCCCGGTCGCGTAAAAGAGCCCTCCAATTTCAGCACAGGCACCAAGTACAGGCAAACCGTCACCAGCCCGTGGCCGCAATCCAGCCCATTGATCGATCACCGGCAAGGCCCCAATCTGTGGCGAGATTTCAAGAGCGGCGGATGTAATGTTAAGGATACCTTCTCCAGTAACGCGTTTGTCGAACCCGGCGTGTTCCGTAGTCGAACCCGCCAAAAGACGACCATCTCTGCGCGGCACTATATACCCCCGCGGGCTGTAAATGACATGACTGCAGATTCTCGGATTAGCCTCAAAACAGAGCATTTGCCCGCGAACAGGTTCGATGCCAACAGTGGGCAGGGCTTTGTCCGCTCCCGTTTCATTCGTTAAACCTATTTCGGAACTCCAGGCCCCGGTGGCGATAATGACGTTTTCGGTTGCCACAAATCCGCGTGATGTTGCGACGCCAGCTACTTTGCCATGCTCAACCTTCAGCGATGTGACTGCGACACCCGTTTCCAGGATCACACCGAGTTGTTCATTCGAAACGGCCAGCGCACTTATCAACCGGCGGTTTTCTACCTGCATATCGCGAGGAAACCTAAGGGCGGCCCGGATGTTGGGCGCTATGGAAGGTTCAAAAAGCCTGGCTGTTTCAGGGTCAAACTTTTCGACGGCGAGTCCGGCGTTCGCTTGCCATTTATAACGTTGCTCGATTTCGAGCACGTCTTTTTGGGTAAAAGCAAGATAGAGGGTTCCGGTCGTGTCGAGTTCGATATCAATACCCGTTTCTTCGCGCAACGAGCCGGCGAAGGCGGGGTACATATCGCGACTGCGGCAGCTGAAATCAAAAAAGTCGTCAGCACAATCTGCTTCTGCTTGAGGCGCCAGCATGCCTGCGGCTGCAAAAGACGATTCCGCCCCAAGTGCGCTACGTTCGATGAGAACCACCTTGCGCAACCCGCGCAAAGCCAGCGATCGCGCGACCGAAAGCCCTATGACGCCGCCGCCAATAATTGTGACGTCAGCACTTTGTTCTAGTTCACTCATTAACTGTTTGTCGTGTTCAGTCTGGTTGGGGAGTAGGTCTTTTGGCTTTGGTCTTTGGGCTTTGAACTATGTATGCTTAGGCCTCCAAAACAAAGTCCAAAGATCAAAGCGCAAGAACAAAACGATTATGAAACATCGTATCACACTGATTCCCGGCGACGGGATCGGGCCGGAAGTAGCCGCCAGCGTCGTCAGAATTATCGAAGCAGCAGGCGCCGATATTGAATGGGAGACACACTACGCGGGCGCGCAGGCCGTGGAGAAGTTTGGTGAAACACTCCCTAAAGAATTGCTTGAATCGATCAGGCGCAACAAGGTCGCGCTCAAGGGCCCGGTCACCACTCCGATTGGCAAAGGTTTCACCTCGGTAAACGTCGGTCTGCGCAAGGCGCTCGATCTTTATGCGAACCTGCGACCTATCCGCGCTCTTCCCAACGTTCCATCGCGCTATCCGGAGCTCAATCTGGTGATTGTTCGCGAGAACACGGAAAGCCTTTATGCGGGCCTGGAACACGTGGTGGTTCCGGGTGTGGTTGAAAGCATAAAGATCATCACCGAAAAGGCTTCTACCCGCGTGGCGAAGTTTGCTTTTGAGTTTGCCAGGCGCGAAGGACGAAAGAAGATCACCTGCGGGCACAAAGCAAACATTATGAAGTTGTCTGACGGACTATTTCTCGAGTGCTTCAGAAAAGTAGCGGAGAGCTATCCCGAGATCGAGGCAGACGACAAGATTATCGATAACGCTTGCATGCAACTAGTCATGCGGCCGGAACAGTTTGACGTGATGCTGCTCGAGAATCTATATGGCGACATCGTTTCGGATTTATGCGCCGGTCTAATTGGAGGTTTGGGATTAGTGCCTGGCGCGAACATCGGCGAACTAGGCGCGGTGTTTGAAGCAGTTCACGGTTCGGCGCCTGACATTGCCGGACAGGGAGTGGCCAACCCGACCGCTTTGCTGCAATCGGGCATCCTGATGATGCGCTACCTTGGCGAACGCGAAATCGCGGACAGAATTGAAAACGCGATGCTGGACGTTTTTAGAGAAGGAAAAGTTCGCACGCGCGATATCGGTGGAACAGCGAATACGGCGGAGTTTTCGAACGCGATCATCGAGAAGATGAAGTGATGAACGGCGATTGAAAAAACCGAATCCAGGGGTTCAGAGTCTATAGTCATCGTTTTTCTCCAGCGCCAAAGGCGCGAATGTAACAGCCTGGGGCAACGCCCCAGGGACGGCGAGTCGAGGTTCTTAGCGCTGAAAGCGCGAAATGGGATAGCACGGCCGATCGCTTCCTCCATCCAATTTCGCGCCTTCAGCGCTTCTGGAATTAAAGGCAAATTACCTGGGGCGTTGCCCCAGGCTATTACATTCCGCGCCTTGGCGCTTTACTCTTTGCTGCCGAACTCAACCAAACTACTCAGCCAAGCAAACGATCCAGACCGCTGGGTGAGATTAAGGGCGGCTGAAGATCCGGCGGCCTCTCCTGAGCTCCTCGAGCTGCTCTCTCGTGATACCGATGCCGGCATTCGTGCTGCCGTTACCAGACATCCACTGACGCCCCCGGCAGTATTGGCCTACCTCGCAGATGATCCGGACCATTCGGTTCGCGCGCGCCTGGCCGAAAACACAAATCTTCCCCACGTCTTGACGAAACTTTCAGAGGATGTAGACCGTGAGGTGCGCTCATGCGTGGCGAGGAACCCCACTACTCCGGCAACAGTGCTTGCCGGAATGATTGAAGACGTTTACTTCTACGTTTGGCAAATGGTGGCCAGCAACCCAAACACATCTTTGGAGACACTCGAAAAATTGGCCAGGCATTCACAAAGTGAAGTGCGAATGAAAGTGGCGGGCAATCCGAAAACGCCTCCATCAATTCTGGCCACTCTCGCTGATGACGAAGACGAGTGGGTGCTGTTTTACGTAGCGGAAAATCCAAATACGCCTGACGATCAGAGAAGGAAGGCCGCCGCACATCCGATGCCGGAAAGTTATCAGCGGTTTCTAGATGATTAAGTAGTTTGTGTAGGCAAATCCGCGGGGCGTTTACCCGGAACGAACTAGATGCGATCCAGGGACTATAAAGAAATAAGCACCAGTATAATTCGTGTTAGTTCGTGTGATTCGTCGTGCTTTCGGTTTTATCATTTTTCGATGGCAGGGTTTTTCGAACGAGTCCCCGCTACAAATATATTTGAGGTTTCCATGAGTTCTTTTTGCTTCGACAGAAATTCCTCACTGGAAAGCCAGAACTATAGTCGAAATTCTTTTCATAGCTTCCATTAACGTAACGCAAACTGTTAGTTTGCGGACCGTTCGGTAGAATTCTGTCTGACTACTTGCGCAACGTCCGCAAACTAACAGTTTGCGTTACACTCCGCCATCGTCCGCAAACTAACAGTTTGCGTTACCTGCCCTTAAGAAGCTTGCGGAATTTCTTCGTCACCATGTCCCTCTTCAACGGACTGAGGTGCCGAATAAATAATATCCCGTCGCAATGATCTGTCTCGTGCAGAAAACACCGTGCAGCCAGTCCACTCGCCTCTCGCTCGAAAGTTTGTCCAGAAAGATCCTGTGCGCGAAGGACGGCTCTCTCGGGTCGTCTTAGATCGGCGTGCACTTTGCCGACCGACAGGCAGCCCTCCTCGCCAGTCTGCTCGCCGTCAGTTGAAATGATATCGGGATTAGCGGCCACGAGTTTGATTCCCTGGCAATCCATTACAAATAAGCGCAGCGGGACACCAATCTGCTGTGCCGCCAAACCAACACCTTCGGCGTCATACATCGTGTCAAACATATCCTGAACGAGCGTGTTCAACTCACCGTCAAAACTCTCCACCGGATCGCCAGGGTTCAAAAGTACAGCGGCGGGATAATCGACTATCGGTCTAATTGCCATACAAGCAGCTCAGGTTAACGAGACTTCGTCTTCACGGACGCAAAGAAATGCGGCGTAGTGTATAGTCTCTTTTCTCTCCCAACAACCGCGTTGCATAACGTCGCCCCCTGACTATTTTCCTGAACCGGTCACAACTGATGTGTAAAGTGTCACCGCACGCGCGAGGGCATGGGAAGACGTCAGTGTGTGTCCTATAATTCCAACCTATGGTACAGAACGATCATTTCCGAACTACCGAACTTCCAGACATCGATCTTATTAGAAAGGACGATGAGGCGGTGCAAATTCGAAAAGTTAAACCGAGCAGTGAGCACGACCCGGAGACAAAATTCCTGATTCTGGTGGTCGACGACTCTGCGGATAACGTGGCAATGCTCAGTTTGGATCTTCAGCAACAGGGGTATCGGGTGGTGACCGCCACTGACGGCGAGGAAGCGATTAGCGTTGCCCGTGCCACTTTGCCGAACCTAATCTTGATGGACATTAGTATGCCCAAGTTGGATGGATTGGGTGCCACGCGCAGGATCCGCGAAGAGGACGAGCTCCGCGATGTACCGGTAATCGCAGTTACTGCTTTCGGTACTGAAGGTTTTCAGCGGGCAGCTTATGATGTGGGAGTATCGGGTTATCTAACGAAACCCATCGATTTTGCGCGCATGCATCAGTTGGTTGCCGGACTACTCGCCCCCAACGGCTCGGGCCGCCTCATTCGCCCTTGAATGGGCAACGCAGTAGATCACACGCTCGCCCATTCTTCTTCAGCTTTTTTCAAAAACTCAAACGGCTCCACGATCTTTCCGGCAATCGCGGAAGCAGCAACGACATAAGGTGACGCGAGGTAGAGTTTGCCTGGCCCACTGCGGCCGGGGAAGTTTCGGTTCTGCGCACTGACCGTGACCGTTTCCGCCGAAGGCGAGGCGCCGGGCCCCGCATTAATACAGGCGCCACACGACGGGTCGATCATCTCAGCGCCCGCGCGCTCAAAGATTTCGATGTAACCCTTCTGCCGAGCGTATTGCTTGATCTTCTGCGAACCAAACTGCAAGTAGAGATGGACCCCGGGCGCGACTCTCTTCCCCTGGTCGAGAGCGTTTTGCAAGACCTCGGCATACATGTCCATGTCGGCCATCTTGCCGCCGGTGCACGAGCCGCCGTAGGCAGCATCAATCCGCACTTCATCCCCTAGTTGATCGATTGGGATACCGTTACGCGGGTCGCCCGGTGTGGCGACCATTGGTCTAATCTCATCGAGGTTGATCTCAAACACGGCGGCGTATTCCGCATCGGGGTCGCTAAAGGTAAATCCCTTTCGTACTTCTTCCGCATCCAGATCGCGTGTGCTCACAATGTAATCAAGCGTCATTTGGTCGGGTTCAATTATCCCGGTGGTTCCACCCGCT
>JBGTCM010000392.1:0-2725 GCA_041748795.1 Pyrinomonadaceae bacterium | reverse complement strand
AGGTGGCTGCGGCCTGACCTCTGAACCAGAAATTAACCGTTAGGATTCCGGTTCAGTCGTCTTACTGCTAGTAAGCCTCCTTTTCAGGAAGCAAACACAGTCAGCCTCAGGCCAATCCGAACAGTTCACCGAAGCCGTCCATGTTCACGCGTGGACGGCTTTTTATCTCTTCATCGATGTTTGGTCAGGGCCTGGGACTGGATGCAGGTTGTTCAGAGGGTGCAATACGTGCCGGATCAGGCCTATCGGGTGAAGTGTGCAGGTGAATTGCTTTCCAATCTTTTCCCACACGCCGAAAGACAAGGGTCATGCGTCCGGTAGCTGTTTCCGGTTCGCCGCGAAACGTTTGCGACTGAGTCCAAAGACAGGTTGCAACTGCTCCATCGCGTCCAAGCATCGTGATCGACCTGTCGCGGCAAATGAGTTTCACATCCTTGACGTCTTTGTATGAGCTTTCGCGATTCCGGCGCATCTGCTCCCAACCCTTGGTAACAGATCCGTTGTTGTTGAAAAGCGACAGACGGGCATCGTTCCAATACACGTCCGAGACGGCTTTCACGTCGGCTTTACGAATGCCGTCGAGCAAAGTATTGAACGCTGCCGCGACCGCCGTTGAGCCTGGCGTTTCGGCAGCAGTCGTTGTTGCCGGCCTCGCAGGAGTTGAGCGCGGTGTCGGTTTCGGCGAGGCAGCTGGGTCCCCCTGGGCGCCTCTTGTCGTTTCTGTAGACGATCGATTCGAATTTGATGGGGTACTTGTTGTTCGCGGCCGAACGGTTGTCGAGGAATTTGTGTTTTGGGAGAGAACAGTTGCGGTCGATATTGCGGAAATCAGCATAGTGCCGAGCACGAATCTCTTTAACATTAGCTATTCCTCATTAGGTTGCAACTTTGTAAGGGCGTCCTCCGTGGGCGCCCCTCTTCTCACGCCGGGGGCGCCCACAGAGGGACGCCCCTACAGAGTAACCGTGGAACTTCATACATCACCCAGCGCGTTCATGGCGTCGAACCATGGTACTCCACTCCGAAGTCTTTCGACACTACGTTTTTGCCCGAGTATCTCAAATACTTCAAACATCGAGGGACCTACCGATTGACCGGTGAGCATCGTTCGTGAACCGTTAATTAGCAGACCCGCCTTCACGCCTGACTCTTCCGCAAATTGGCGCAAAGCATTCTCGACCGTTTCATGGGTAAACGAATCCAAATTCTCAAGACGCTCAGCGAAGGCCGGTAATAACTCTTTTAGACGCGCATCTTTCCGTAGGTTTTTGTTGACAGCTTCCTCGACGAAATCAAAATCGTCTGAGAAGTAAGCTCGCCCCTGCTCTGAGAAGTCCTTGAGCGTGAAGAAACGTTGGCGAATCAAGTCAACTGCCTTAGCAAACCATTCGCGGTCATCGTCGTCATACTCCTCGCGCCAGAGTTTGTTGGCGCGAAGCTCAGCCTTCACCATCGGCAACAGGTCAGCAATAAGCATTGTGCGTATGTATTCGGCATTCATCCACAATGCTTTTTCGTCGGTCCAGTGACGCGGATCGTTTTCCTGGAAGTTGAAAACGGCTGGTGAGCGATGAATGTGTTCGAGGGAAAAGGTTTCCACCAGCTCGGAGACAGACAACATCTCTTTGCCTTCAGGCGCAGACCAGCCCAACAAGGCCAGAAAGTTTCGAAAAGCTGCCGGAATAAAGCCACGATCGCGATAGGTCGTCAGCGAAACAACTTCGCCGTGTTTACGTTTCGAAAGCTTTCCTTTGTTAGGAGCAAGGATTAGGGGAAGATGCGCAAACTGCGGGACGGTCGCTCCCAGCGCTTCATAGAGCAGGACTTGTTTGTGGGTATTCGTCAGGTGGTCCTGGCCGCGAATTACGTGTGTGATTCGCATCTCGAGGTCATCGATGACAACCGAAAGGTTGTAAAGCGGATGGCCGTCCGAGCGGAGCAGTACCAGATCTTCAATCTCGGAATATGCGCGTTCCTGAGGTCCGTAGACAATGTCTTCAAAATGCATCTTGCCTTCGCGCGCAATTTTTAGTCGCACCGCGAAAGGCTCGCCGGCCGCGGCGCGCCGGTCAGATTCATCTTTCGACAAGTCGCGATATTCGTTGCTCCGGGGATTGACACCTTCCGCCGCATGCGCGCGTGCGCGATCCGCGATGTTCTGTTTCACGCTGGCATCGTCACGCTGCGCCTTTGGTGTGAAGTCACGATACGCTTTGCCCTCTTCGACCAATTTGGCCGCCGCCGTTCGATGCTTGTCGGCGTTGGCTGACTGAAAGACCATCTCTTCATCGAAATGGAGGCCAAGCCAATCTAGTCCTTCGATTATCGAGCGCGTCGACTCGTCCGTGGAACGCTGCAGGTCGGTGTCTTCGATGCGAAGCAGAAATTTGCCACCGGTCTTTTGAGCATAAAGCCAGTTAAACAGCGCGGAGCGTGCAGCGCCAATGTGCAGATAACCCGTTGGGGATGGAGCGAAGCGTACGCGAACACTCATAGCTAAATGATGAACGCGGAACGATGAACGATGAACTGAAGACAGTGGGCTTTAGTTCAGCGTTCCGCGTTCCGCGTTCATTGTTTCCAATTTCTGGCGGAGATGACAGGATTCGAACCTGTGAAGGGCTTTTGACCCTTAACGGTTTAGCAAACCGCCGCCTTCAGCCACTCGGCCACATCTCCGCACAAAGCGAAAATCATTCTAATCTGCGGCGACGGATTGTCAAGG
>JBGTCM010000391.1:0-7548 GCA_041748795.1 Pyrinomonadaceae bacterium | reverse complement strand
ACAAATCTGTCTTCGTATGACGCGGTGATTATTCCCGGTGGTTTTTCATACGGCGACTATCTCAGAGCGGGCGCGCTCGCCCGGTTTTCACCGGTGATGGAATCAGTGAAGAAGTTTGCCGCCTCGGGCCGCTTCGTGTTGGGCATCTGCAACGGCTTTCAAATACTGTGCGAGGCAGGTCTGTTGCCCGGCGCCCTGATACGCAATCGTGACCTTCATTTCATTTGCGAACATGTATACGTTCGTGTAGAAAGTTCCGACACGCCATTTACGAATGAATTGCAGGCGAAGACGGTGTTGAGACTTCCGATTGCTCATGCTGAAGGAAACTACGTTTGCGATGATGAAACTCTCGCAGAACTTCAGCGATCAGAACGGATAATTTTCCGTTATTGCGACAGTGAAGGTAATGTCACGCCCGAGGCCAATCCTAACGGCGCACGTGATAACATCGCCGGCATCTGCAATAGTTCGCGCAATGTGTTGGGCTTGATGCCGCATCCAGAACGTGCCTGTGAAGATCTTCTGGGCTCAATCGATGGGCGCGATATCTTTCGTTCGCTGGCCGCTACGCTGGCAGCGGTAGCGTGACCCAGAGGCAGTGCCGCGATACTGCCGATAACTTTTCTGCTTTCAAACTGTAACCCAAACGGAGAATATTAAGATGAAACACCATCCCTCCTGGCTTGCCGCCGGTCTCGTGCTCTTTGTTGTGCTCGCCTGCAACCTGGGAAAGAAGAGCACCAATGTAAACTCCAACTCAAACCGAGCATCCAGTTCCACTCCTGAAGCCAATCAAGGATCCGGCCAATATATAAAAGAAGTCCACATGGCGAAGGACAACGGACGCGGAGCGCCGGGCGACGAGACAGATTCCTTTGCCGCCGGCGATCGCACTGTGCATTGCGTGGTCACTTTGAAAGAGCCAAAAGCTGACACGCAAATGATGTTTACCTGGTGGGCAGTGGACGCTGAAGGCCGCAAAAACGAGAAGATCAAAGACATCTCCTACTCGACGAAGCCGCGCGAAAACATTATTCACGGTCATCTTAGTTATCCGCAGGATTGGCCTACGGGAAAATACAAGGTGCAGGTCTTCGTTAATGGTGACCTCGATAAGACGGTCCACTACAACATTGACTAATTTTGGAGTGCGGCGGCTTGACGCCGCTTTCTGTCGCACTGCAAGCAACCAGGGTTCAACCGGGAGTGTCGCAATCGGAAAGCGGCGTCAAGCCGCCGCACTCCAAATTTTGACGAAAGTGATTCTGTTAACTTCATGAAACGAGCTCTTCCGTTTGTAATTATCGGCGTGGTGCTGGTCGCTGCTGGTGCGGTGGCGTGGTATTTAACACGGGCTGCGGTACCTACACCGCCGGCCCCGACGCCACCCCCTGCAACTTCTTCTGCATCGCCTGGTGCGCCTGCTTCAAACACTCCGGCACCGGTCACCGAACCGGGCGGGGAACCTCCACACGCCCGAGGGGACGCGACGGCGCCGGTGACGCTCGAGGAGTTTGGCGACTTCCAATGCCCGCCTTGTGGCTTGCTCCATCCGATCCTCGAAGAGTTGGAGGCTGAATTTGGCCCACGCCGGTTACGCGTAATCTTTCGACAGTTTCCCCTGGCTCAAACCCATGCGCACGCGGTTAATGCTGCGCGCGCCTCCGAAGCGGCCGGAGTGCAGGGAAGGTTCTGGGAAATGCACGACATGATCTTCGAAAACCAGAATGCGTGGAAAGACGTCTTTGATGCGCGGCCCGTTTTTGAGGGCTATGCGAAGAAGATTGGTTTGGACCTGGAGATGTACCGAAGGGACATTGGCAGCCAGGTCGTGGAGCGCAGAATTTTTCTCGATGGCAAACGTGGACAGGCCCTTGGGGTCACGGGGACGCCGACAGTTTTCCTAAATGGCCGCGAGGTGCCGTTTCAGTCGCTTCCGGCCGACAAGCTCCGGGTGCTAATCAGCAACGCGTTGATCGCCGCCGGGAAGTAGGTTGCTGAGGTGCCGAGGCGTTTGATAGAAAAGGCAACATGCGTCTTTCAGCCTGGAGGGCTGAGAGAAAGTAGCCGGTGGTCGCAGCGGAGCGAAGACCACCGGAAAGCATCGCGTAGCAGCCGCACCTCGAAGAGGTGCAAGATTCTTTCTCGCAACCCTCCGGGTTGCTGATCTCTTTCACCTAAAGCTACCGGTGGTCTCCGCTTCGCTGCGACCACCGGCTACTTTCTCTCAGCCCTTCAGGCTGAAAGCACCTGGGCCGATGGCCCAGGCTTTTACATTTCGCGCCTTTGGCGCTGAGACCCGGAGTCCCACCCTGGAAGAAATCAAGGAGCGCAACTTAGGACGACGAGCGGCGATCTTTTACGGTGTCGCCGCTCTTGTTTCATTGGTGGGTCTGGTTGACGCCATCTACCTCACCGTAGAACACCTTTCAGGAAACACCCTTCGTTGCACGATTATTACGGGTTGTTCAGAAGTGCTCAGCAGCCCCTACGCGTCCGTTAAAGGCATGCCCTTGGCTGGGCTGGGCGCGATTGCTTACTTCACAGTTTTCAGTGCGGCCACCCTCGCGGCTTTTGGATACAAAGGCGCCGGGAAGTTTGTGATGTTCGTGGCGGCCTTGATGTTTCTCTTCACACTGTGGCTCATTTACCTTCAGGCGTTTGTGATCAAAGCCTTCTGCCAGTTTTGCCTGCTGTCGGCGCTGGTGACGACCGTGATGACGGTATTGATTTTTCTGGCCCGACGGCATGAACGGGCATCAATACAGGACTGAGCGGTACCGACTGCCTTAAAAACCCTCACGTGAATGGGAGCTACTGCCGTGTGCTCTCAGGTAAGGAAGGAGGGCATGCCCCCGCTCTTCGCTTGGTTACCTCAGTGCAGCAGCTGAAGAGGCACTCAATTCTTCTCAAGAATCGAGCTGGCGCGACGAAGAGCGGGGGCATGCCCTCCTTCCTTACCTGAGAGGTGTGGTCGCTCGCACCTATACAACCGTCGCGCCTGTACCATCGCCAAGCCTGGCCATTTGCCTCCACTTATCCGGGCTGCTAATCTCTCAATTTCCGTTTCCCCAATCATTTTTCCACAGGAGTTTACTGTTATGAAGAAACTACTCGGTCTATCCATCACCCTCGTTGCATTGTTCGCGTTCGCCATGGCATCGCCAGGCACTAAGAATGCTGATATTCCCTCGCCTGCGGCAATCGGCGCCGTCATCGACGACTTCACTCTTCCCGATGCTGACGGAAAGTCCCACGCACTCAGCGCGCTCGAAGGTAAGAACGGAACGGTTTTGATCTTCGTGGCAACGAAGTGCCCGATCTCCAATGCCTATAACGAGCGCATGGAGAAGTTGGCCCAGGACTATAAAGCGAAGGGCATCAACGTTGTCGGAATCAACTCAAACGCTGCTGAGCTCGGGCCTGAGATCAAAGACCACGCCGCTACAAACAAACTTACTTTCCCGATTCTCAAAGATACTGGAAACAAGATCGCCGACCAGCTCGGCGCTACCGTAACTCCCGAGGTATTTTTTCTCGACCCGAGCAACAAGCTGATGTATCGCGGTCGTATCGACAACGCGCGTGACACGTCGCAGGTCATCGCAAATGACTTGCGCGACGCGCTTGACGCGGCACTCGCCGGCAAGCCAATTGCAAAAACAACAGCCAATGCTTTTGGCTGCACTATCAAGCGGGCTTAATGACTATAGCTTTGCGAAGGCAGTCAATACTTTTTGCCCTCAGCTTGATCATCCTGCTGTCCGGCTTCACGGCGTCTGCTCAGTCTCGACGAAAAGGCGCCGCGAGGCCGAGAAGTTCTTCTGCCCACAGGGTTGCCGTAAAGGTGATTGATCTGGAAGCACTGAAGGCCGTGCTGAAGCGCGACGCTTCACGTCCGCTTTTGGTAAATTTCTGGGCCACCTGGTGCGATCCCTGCCGCGAAGAGTTTCCCGACCTGGTAAAGATCGACGCCGACTACCGGGCAAAGGGACTCGACTTCATCACAGTATCCCTGGACGACATGGCGGAGCTTAAAACTGAAGTTCCGAAGTTTCTGCGCCTGATGAAAGCAAGAATGCCGTCTTACCTGCTGAACGTGTCTGATCCGGAGCCCGCGATTAAATACGTGGATCCACAGTGGAGTGGTGCTTTGCCTGGCACTATTCTTTACAACGCAAAAGGCGAAATTGTTTTCAAACATTTTGGCCGCGTCAATGCGGTTGAATTACGAGCGGCAATCGACAAAGTGATGAGTACTGAGTGATGAGTGATGAGTAAGAGCTTGCTTATCACGTT
This sequence comes from Pyrinomonadaceae bacterium, assembly GCA_041748795.1. Lineage (GTDB taxonomy): Bacteria > Acidobacteriota > Blastocatellia > Pyrinomonadales > Pyrinomonadaceae > PSRF01. The sequence continues at coordinate 3,246 of JBGTCM010000391.1, read as the reverse complement.
TCATCACTCATCACTCGTTACTCATCACTCATCACTTTTCTCATGATCACTCCCGAAGTAGTTTCGGCGCACAATCTCACTCTCGACGAATTCGAACGTATCAAGTCGCTCCTGGGTCGTGAGCCTAACCTGGTTGAGCTCGGCATCTTTTCCGTGATGTGGTCCGAGCACTGTTCTTACAAATCGTCGCGCATTCATTTGAAGCGACTTCCCACCACGGGGGAACGCATCATCGTGCCGCCAGGAGAGAACGCGGGCATTGTAGACATCGGCGATGATTGGTGTGCGGCCTTTAAAATTGAATCGCATAATCACCCTTCGTTTATCGAACCGTTTCAGGGGGCAGCGACAGGCGTGGGCGGCATCTTGCGCGATGTCTTCACCATGGGTGCGCGGCCGATTGCTTCAATGAACAGCTTACGCTTCGGCTCGCTGGACCATCCCAAATATGGCCGCCGCAATCGTTCCCTGTTGGCCGGTGTGGTTGGCGGCATTGCTCACTATGGCAACGCGTTTGGCGTGGCCACGGTCGGCGGTGAGGTGGCCTTCGACGATGCTTACTCGCTCAATCCTCTTGTAAACGCTTTTGCCCTGGGGTTGGTCAAACGGGACCAAATCTTCTTCGGTAAAGCGACAGGGATTGGCAATCCTATTCTTTATGTGGGCGCGAAGACCGGACGCGACGGTATTCACGGCGCCACCATGGCCTCGGCGGAGTTTGACGAAGAAGCGCTTGAAAAAAGGCCCACGGTGCAGGTGGGAGATCCATTCCTGGAGAAATTGCTTCTCGAAGCGTGCCTCGAAGCAATGCGAAGTGGAGCGGTTGCCGGAATACAGGACATGGGCGCCGCCGGGCTTACTTCTTCTTCGTGTGAAATGGCCTTTCGCGCAGGAACCGGAATTGAATTGGACCTGTCACTGGTGCCGCAGCGCGAGACGGATATGACCGCCTATGAAATGCTGCTGTCTGAATCACAGGAGCGAATGCTAATAGTCGCCCACTCTGGACGTGAACGCGAAGTGATCGACATCTTCCGCAAGTGGGACCTTGACGCAGTCGTGATTGGGCGAGTGCGCGAAGGCGCAAACATGCGCGTGATTCATCAGGGCGAAACTGTGGCGGACATTCCGGTTTCATTTTTGAACGATGAAGCGCCGCTGTATGAAAGGCCGATGGAAAGTCCAAAGTCCAAAGTCCAAAGTCCAAAGTCGGAAGAGCAAGGCGCGACCCTCGAAGATCAAAGTACAAAGGACAAAGATCAAAAGTGTGACGACGCACTATTAAGACTACTCGCGTCACCCAATCTGGCTTCCAAGCAATTCGTCTATCGACAATACGACCACATGGTGCGAACCAACACCGCCGTGTTGCCTGGCGCTGACGCTGCGGTCGTTCGCATCAAAGAAACCAGGCGGGCGCTGGCAATGTCGCTGGATGGAAACGGACGTTATTGCGCCGCGGACCCTCGCGAAGGCGCAAAATTGATTGTGGCTGAGGCGGCACGCAATGTGGTTTGTGTAGGGGCACGTCCGCTCGCCGTAACCAACTGCCTTAACTTTGCTTCGCCGGAGCGGCCGGAAGTGATGTGGTCGTTTTCGGAAGTCATCGATGGCATGGCCGAAGCCTGCCGCGCATTCAACACGCCCGTCGTTTCCGGCAATGTCTCTTTCTACAATGAGACTGAAGGTCGCGGTATTTTGCCGACGCCGGTGATCGGCATGATTGGTTTGATTGAAGATGTGCGTCGCGTGGTGCAGCCAGGATTCAAAACAGAAGGAGACGTGATCGCGTTACTTGGAACGACGAATAACAATCTTTCTATCAGCGAATACGCAGCCATCGTCCGAGGTCAGACCACTGACGAGATGCTCGCGAACGGGGAACTGCCAAAACTCGACCTTCAACTTGAAACTGCAGTTCAGGCGGCGTGTCTGGAAGCCGCGGAGGCAGGTTTGCTTTCGTCGGCTCATGATTGTTCCGACGGTGGCCTTGCTGTGGCGCTGGCTGAGAATTGTTTCTCTTCCCTCAACCGGCTGAGCATTGGCGCCGACGTTTCCCTGACTGATGGCCTTCCTCCCGCCGCCGCGCTCTTCAGCGAATCACCATCCAGGATTATCATAAGCTTTCCCGAACACTCCCTCGCTCAGGTAAAAGCAATTGCCGAACGTGCCGATTGCCCATTCAACGTCATTGGCATCGTAGGCGGAAAGCGTCTTCGTATAAGACTTGGAAACGACGAAGTTGTTTCCACAGAAATGAGTGAACTGGAAAGCGTCTGGCGCAGTTCCCTTTCCAGAAAGCTTCAAGCCGAAGTCATGGCCGCGGGCCGTGAATAGTTTCAAGCACTATCCGCAGATTACGCAGATTCAATTAGGGACCTATGCAATGAGTGTAGGGTCAAGCTACTCTCCTTACTCTTAACAAATCTGAGTAATCTGAGTAATCTGCGGATATGCCATGCATCCCGTAATTTACCTCAACAAAGTAATGCTTGAAGCGACGAAAGCGCGGGTCGCACCCGTGTCCTCCGCAATGCTCTACGGCCGTGGTGTGTTCACGACTGTCGCCATCTACAACGGCAAACCTTTTCTTTGGCCCAACCACTGCCGCCGGCTGATGGACCACGCAGAGAAACTCGACATCAACCTTACTGAACTGAGCGAAAGCACCGTGGGCGATGCGCTGATAAGGTTGATCGCAGTGAATCAGGTGAAGAACGGCCGCGCTCGCGTGATTTTGTTGGCCCGCAGTGGACGCGACGTCTGGAAAACAAAAAAGACCGACACTCGTAAAACCGACCTGTTAATCCTGACCGGCGAGGCCCAGAAGGTTCCTGCCGCGGGAATGTCTTTGGCAGTCTCACCTTATCGCATAAATACGTTTTCGCCTTTGACCGGAATCAGAAGTCTCAACTATCTGGAGCAGGTGCTTTCCTGGGAAGAGGCTCAAGCCAGGGAGTTTGACGAAGCGGTCATGCTCAACGAACGCGGTGAGATTGTTTCAGCCACAACGGCCAACATCTTCTGGTCCAAAGACGGTACACTTCACACGCCGGCGTTCACTACCGGCGCAGTGGCGGGAGTTACCCGAGCCGCAGTTATCTCGCTGGCTGAGAAACAATTCATCCCGGTGATTGAAGGCGTCTATGAGCTTGGCGATCTAACGGAGGCGGATGAAATATTTCTAACGTCGGCAAGTATCGGCGTGGCCCAGGTAACAACTTTCGACTTCCGGCAATACTCATG
>JBGTCM010000390.1:0-4127 GCA_041748795.1 Pyrinomonadaceae bacterium | reverse complement strand
GTCTGGGTTGAAACTCTCTGTGCGTCCTCTGTGAACTCTGTGTCTCTGTGGTGAATTGTTCTGCTGCAACCGTTAACCACAGAGACACAGAGCGCACAGAGATTGCACAGAGAACAAAACGAGGCTTCCGAAAATCTTTATGAGCCGACTGTCGCTAACGCTACTGACAATCGCCATTTCAATCGCGCTCGCGTTTGCACAGCAAACACCAGCCGAGACGCCAAGGTTTGAGACTACATACGACAAGGTGAAAAACCGGACCACGGTGCGGATGATGCCGGTGAAACTCTCCGGCGAGAAGGACAAGTATTACAGCCTGCACATATCGCCCTCATTCAGTTATCCGGGACAAACTCCTGCTTCACCCTCGGTCATCGACTTTGAATTACAGACGGTCGTAAAAGGCAGATTGAGAACTGATCTCTACGTAGTTTTCGTGATTGATGGCGAGACTGTTTTCCTGAGCTCGAACCGTTGGGCAGTGAAGCGCCCGATCCCGGGGCGCGTGTGGATGGGTGAACGACTTGTCTTCCGTATGCCTTATGAAACTCTTCTGAAGATCGCGGGAGCAAAGAAACTGGAGATTAAAATGGACGCGGTGCGTTTTGAGGTTAACGAAACCGAACTTCAGGCGGTTCGTGATTTTGCTGAGAAGATAAAGACTTTGACTCAAGCAAAGTAGTCCGCAGATTACGCAGAATACACTGATTTTAAGGACAGCATGAGGAGTTTTGCCCCGGCACGTGTTTGATTTTTGAATCTGCGCAATCTGTGTAATCTGCGGAGAGACTTATTCGTCGCTTAACTGCTTTATCACTTCGGCAAATTTCTCTACATCAGCCTTTGTGCGTTCTAGCAAACGCCGGCTCTCGAGGTAAGCCGCCCAATTCGGCGTTTGGGTTAAAGCCTTCTGCGTGTCTTCGTCCAGCGCCTGGGCCATCACGGCAATCAAATCATTCACGACGCGCGTGTGTGCAAGCAACGAGTCGATAATCTTATATGCGAGCCTCGCCTGCTCGTAGTCGAGATCGCCCACCTCGTCAGGTTTTGTAGAATCAGAATCAACCACCGCTAAGCACCTCTGTTTTTTGTTACCGATGCAGTTGCTTCAGGCAACTAATTACAGAACCCAGCGCGGGATGCCGGAGGCTTCTCAAAACGAAATGATTTAGGATTCTGATGCTCGGTACCTCCAGCATCCCGCGCTACCGCGCTGGGTTCTGTAACGATCGGTCAGCCGGCACGACTCACGAATGGCAACGCGGCTACAGTCGCCATAACGTCACCACTTCCGGATGAAATCTTTACTTCCGTACCCGCCGCCAGGTAGTCGTATTTCAAATGACCGAGTGCAATGGTCTGGTTCAGCCGCGGCGAATAAGTGACAGAAGTTAGCCGCCCGATATCTTTGTCATCCGACGATTTGATGCTGGCGCCGGCTTCAACGCTCACCTGTTGATTGAAAACGAGTCCCGACAGTTTCTTGGCCACATGACCACGATACTTTATGCGCGCAATAATCTCCTGGCCCACGTAACACCCTTTGGTATAACTAACAGCCTCATCAAGCGCTTCAGTCACCACGTTGGTTTCATCCATGTCTACACCGAATCGCGGAATGCCCGCTTCGATTCGCAGGACTTCCAAAGCATCGTAACCAACCGGCCGCGCGCCTGCGTTGATGAAGCTGTCCCACAAGTTCCCGGCGTGTTCCGAATTGACGATTAAATCGAACCCGGCCTCGCCTGTGTGGGTCGAACGAATAACCATCACATCCGTATCCTGCCACGTCGTCCTCGTTGCGCCATTTGCCGGCAACGTCGAGGCTTCTTCACCTGGCAGCGTGCGAATGATATCGATAGCCTTTGTTCCCTGTACGGTGAACTGGGCCGTTTGATTCGTTATGTCAGCCACGCGAAAGTCGCCGGCAAGCGTGAAACGTTCAATGGTTTTGAAAACGCGCTCACTGGTAACTGCTTCGCTATCGATCAGATAGGTAGGACTGGACTTTTCGTCTGTCGTTGCTTCGCCGGCTCTGACGATCCTTACCACTCTCACAGGCGCAATCAAACGGCCTTGCACATTCGGAAATGCCGCCGGCATCCAGCGATTTTCCTCGAGCGTCTTCATATCGTTTGTGATTAGACCATTGAGGAACTGGACAGCTTCGGAGCCGCTGACGAGAATTCGTCCGCGAGACGAGAGGTCAATCAAGCCGGCGCCGCCTTCACGCACAATTGCGTATTCCGCTGATTCATCTCCGTAAGATCCGGGAACGCTGTGGCCTTCACGCTCAGTCATCGTGGCCCCCAGCGAACGATGTTTGTTATGGAGAGGCGATTCCCGGGACGTCGCTTGTTGAATTACTTCACTCATGTTCGATTAGGGCGCCTCTTTGGAGTGCGCCATTCAGGTTAGATTTCAACACAAAGTCGGGAAGACACAAAGAGGACCTCAAACGCCGTGCGGCTTTGCCGCAGCACAGTGCGGAAAGGCTCTGCCTTTCCGCGAGGGGTGCTCTTTATTCTTTTTCCTGAGGCTCAGCCTCAGGAAAAGGGAGTGAGGGCACGTTACGGAAAGCCGCAGGCTTTCCGCACTGTGCGGCGGCAAGCCGCGATTCAGGCTAAGGAATTTCAAACAACTCGACATTCATAATGAAGAATTGCTGTCGTCTATTACGGCCGCAGGCTTATCCGGTAAGTCTTGATTTTTGAATTCAGCGTAGTCGCGTTCATACCCAACAAACGCGCGGCGCGAGATTGGTGTCCGCCGGTTTGCTCCAGCGCCCGGCGAATCAAGTCGATCTCAAAGCGTCGCACCTGCTCATAAAAGTTAATCCCGCGTCCAAGGTCCTGGACCGCGCCGAAGCTCGCGCCTTCCTGCGAAGCTGTAATTACGGACTGCGGGTCGCTAATCTCCGGACGCAGGCATTCGCGTGTCACTTCGTCACTCGGCGCGATCACGACCGCCCGTTCGATTGCGTTCTCCAATTCCCTGACGTTCCCGGGCCACGAATAAGCTTCCAGCAGGGCCAGCACTTCCGGGGCAATCTGCTCCGACACATGGCGCCCATTCTCTTCGTTGTACTTCTCGATGAAGTGCTGGGCCAGCGGAAGAATATCTTCCCGCCGGTCGCGCAAAGGTGGCAACTCGATCGGCACAACCGCCAGGCGGTAGTACAGGTCCTCGCGAAACGTTCCCTGCTTGACCGCGTCTTTCAATTCAATATTGGTAGCGGCAATGATGCGCACGTCAACGCGGCGCGGCGTGGTATCACCGAGTGGGGTGAATTCCCTTTCCTGGATCACACGCAGCAAACGGACCTGGGTCTCGGGTGGAATATCACCGATTTCATCGAGAAAGATCGAGCCACCATCGGCGACTTCAAACAAACCTTTCTTGGCTGCAACTGCCCCCGTGAACGCGCCGCGTGTATGGCCGAAGAGTTCTGATTCAAGCAGCTCGGAAGGAATGTTTGAACTGTTAACTGTGACGAAGGGCTTTCCCGTGCGCGCGCTGGATTCGTGAATAGCCTTCGCGATGAGTTCCTTACCGGTGCCACTTTCTCCGGTTATCAAAACTGTGGATCTCGCCGGCGCCACCTGCTCCACCAGACGGAAAACTTCCTGCATCACATCTGAGTGGCCCACGATGGCGCCGCGATCGACGGCCCGGCTCATCGCGCGCCGTAGTGAACGCCGTTCTTCCTCTTTGCGGCGGCGCTTGATTCCGGCTGCCACCGTGGCAGTGATCTGTTCGTTTTGAAAGGGCTTGCGAATACAGCCAAACGCACCGTGTTCCCAGGCGGCAATGGCTGTATCAAAGGTGGCGTAGGCGGTGATCATCACGATGGCGCCGTCGGCATCCATCTTGAGAAACTCTTCCAGAGCGCGCAGGCCTCCGATGCCCGGCATCGAAACGTCGAGCAGCACTACGTCGTAAGCGCGCCGGCCATAGGCCTCGAGTCCTTCTTCTCCGGTCTTCGCCAGATCGACTCGGTAGCCTTCATTCGACAGAAGTGTCTCCAACACCTCGCGCATGATCTCTTCGTCGTCGACTATTAGTACTGAACCTTTTTTAGCCATCCGTCTTTCCGTTTTCACCTGGAGTGTCTTCTCTCGTGCGTC
>JBGTCM010000389.1:0-2820 GCA_041748795.1 Pyrinomonadaceae bacterium | reverse complement strand
GAAATATGGCGCCACTACTTTCGCCGCCTCCAGCCGATTGCGTTCGGCCCATTCACCGCTCTCGGCAATCCCACGTACAAGGTCGCGAACCACTTCGGGACGTTCACGAATCAACTTCTCAGTTACGACCAATACGCAGGAGATAAACTGTGGCCAGATATCTTTTGCGTGGTAGAGAACGCGTCCGCTACCGTCGAGCTCGGCTTTAGCCGCGTGCGGTTCCCCTATGAAATAAGCGTCAATTGCCTGGGCCGCGAGCGCGCCGGGCATGTCAGGCGGCGGCAATTCCACGAACTTGATCTCACCCTGCTTTACACCCTGATCCTCCATTAGCTTGCTAATTACCAGGTATTGGTTGCTGTACTTGCTCGGAATCGCAAACGTCTTGCCCTTAAGGTCGGCCAGATTTTGGGCGGGTAAGTCTTTGCGCACGATTACCGTCGAGCCATCTCGATGGCCCAGATAAACGATCTTGACCGGCACTCCCTGTTCGCGAAGCTTCATCGCCAGTGGTGCAATCATGAAAGTTGCGTCGAGGCGTCCCCCTTTAACTGACTCGACGACTGTCGGAAAGTCAGTGAAGCGCTGCGACTCAAATCGATTGGAAGTACTGGTGCGGGTGGCGAAATCGGTTACGGGACAAGTTAGGTGACAGGTGACCGGCAAGAACCCGACCTTCAATTCCTGCCGGGCAGAATTCAATTGGCCGCTATCTTTATTTGACCCGGACTGCCACGGCTTGAATCTAAGCACGCCAAGCACGGCGATGAAGGCGACGATTCCAACCAGCCAACGTGTAATGGGCGAGCGAAGCATAAGAAGGTTCTCCAGAGACTATTAAAACAACGCCGGGAACGCAAACTTTGACTTGGTCTTAGGTCTTTGTGCTTTGTCATTTGAGCTTTGGACTTTGTTCCTGGACTTTGCACTGCGTCTTTTCTCGCGAAAGTCTCGAACTGTAGACTCAATGAACAAAGAACAAAGCACAAAGAACAAAGTGCAAAGAACAGCACTACCCAAGCTCATAAACCAATTACGGTTAACTAATTCTGTTCAAGTCCGAATTCCGCCAGGATTGCATGCACCGTTTCCACAACCTTCGGATGCGTCAGCTCACGCGGGCGAGGGATCGATACAGACAACTCTCGACAAATGCGAGCGGGTCGATCAGAGAGCACCACAATCCGATCCGCGAGCTGGGCCGCCTCCTCAATGTCATGCGTTACGAGTACCACAGTGCGCGGCAACTCCTCCAACATGCGCGCCAACTCTCGCCGCAAGCGTAGTCGCGTTAAATAGTCGAGCGACGAAAAGGGCTCGTCGAGAAGCAGTATGTCCGTGGCTCCGGCGAGCGCTCTGGCCAGTTCCACACGCTGACGCATGCCGCCGGAAAGTTGATGTGGATAGTGTGCGGCAAACTCTTTCAGGTTGATCAGGTCGAGCATCTCTTCGAGTTGTCTTGCGCGTTCAGCCTGGCTGCTCAGATCGCGTAGTCCCAAGGCAATGTTCTGCGCCGCTGTTTGCCAGGGAAAGAGACTGTCGTGCTGGTACACGGTGCGCACGCGTCCCGAGCAGACCACGTTGCCCGTTGTTGGTTTTAGGAAGCCGGAGAAGAGGTTGAGCAAGGTTGTCTTGCCACAACCGGATGGACCAACCACCGCGACGAATTCGCCATGAGCGATTTCCAATGAGAGATTACGAAACACCTCGACTGCGCCGAAGCTTACCGAGCAGTCTTCGATGCGCAGTCGCTTATCGCTCATAGCCCCATCTGACGCTGCGAATCTTCGTGAGCCGCATTAAGACGCGGTCGATGACCATGCCGATTATGCCGATGACGATCATGCCGGCCACCAGTAGATCCATGCGCAGCCCATTCCGCGCATCCCAGATTGCGAAGCCCAGACCATCGCGGCCCGCGATCATCTCTGCCGCTACTACCACCAACCACGCGAGGCCCGCCGTAACCCGCAGCGATGTGATCAACTGTGGTGCGATAGCCGGTAGGGTAACTTTCGTTAGAAGTTCCAGCCCACTAAACCGGTAATCGTGTGCCACCCGAAAATAAACAGACGGAATACTCGCCACGGCGGACAATGTTGCGACGACGACGGGAAAGAAGCAGGCCATGAAGATGAGAAAGATTGCCGGCAGGTCTCCGATTCCAAACCAAAGAATCGCGAATGGTATCCAGGCCAGGGGCGACAAGCTGCGAAAAAAATTGAGCGCCGGCAAGAATGCTAAACGTGAATGAACATGATTACCGAGCCACAAGCCTACGGGGATACCGAGAAGGACCGCGAGCATAAAACCGGTCGTAACGCGGAAGAGCGAGGCCACCAAATCGGCAGCCAAACGGCCGGTGCTGAGTTCTTCGCCAAGACCCTTCGCCACCGCCAAAGGAGAAGGGAAGACTGATGAAGGAAAGACTTGCAAGAGCCAAAGCGCCGACCAGATCGCCACGGCCACGACGAGCACGATCAAGGGCAGTAGGGCTGATCGGGAAAAAAGGCGTTTTTCAGTCATAGGAAACGACCGAATAAGATTGTCCAGGACCCAGGCTTCTTAGGCCCGAAGGGCTGGCATTCAATAGCCACGTCCGTGAGGGCGTGGAACAGAGAACATTAAAACTGCTTTAGGCCCGAAGGGCCGACACCTAAGCTTTGTGAAATGAGGGTGTCGCACCTTCGGCGCTGTCCTCACTCTAAGCCTCTTCTCCACGCCCTCACGGACGTGGCTACTAAATACCGGCCCTTTGGGCCTGAAGAGGTAGGGTTCATTCCTCTTTCGGGCGTGGGGTAGCTGGAGATGTTGTTGGAT
>JBGTCM010000388.1:0-19445 GCA_041748795.1 Pyrinomonadaceae bacterium | reverse complement strand
AGGCATGAACGCGCTATTTCGTAGGGGAGGCCTTGGCCAGTCCTATTGCTGCCGCCGCTCGGCGCAAAAGCCAGAGAGGGCCCACTAACAGGTAAACAGGGTTTTTGAAAAACGCCGGCTGATTACCCTCAATCGCGTGGCCGACAAACTGAAGTATCCAACCGACTATGAAAAGCCCGAGCGCCCATCGCCAGGCGAAGAAGAAGAGAGGGAGTGATACGACAATCATCGGGATGCCGATGCTGTGCGTTAGCTTGTTTAGAGGATGTTTGTGCTTGGCTTTGTAGTTTTCTACGAAGGATTCCGACATAAACACCTCCCGCCAGAAGTGATGAGTAATGAGTACTGAGTCATGAGTAACCGAACGTCGTTGCCCACTCATCACTCATCACTCATCACTCCTGTTCTTCGGTGCTATCACATCAATGAAAATATCCATCGTGCCGCCGCAAACCATTCCTTCTTCACTAGCTTCTTCAGCCGTAAGTGAATAGTGATGAAGTGCGGACCGCTTCGCTCTTAAAGCTTCTCGTGCTTCCGCCCAAACTTCGGCTTCGATACAACCGCCACCCACAGTTCCCTTCGCGTCGCCGTTCTGAAAAAAAACCATCTTGGCTCCGCGCTGCTGCGGGGTTGAGCCACGCGTGCGTGTGACCGTGGCTACAGCTAACCGCTCGCCGCGAGCACCCGCCTCGGAAATCATTCGATAGAGATCTTTCTGTGCGACGGTACCCATGGAATCTGCCCACAGATTAAGAGGTGTCCAGAGCGGACCTTCAGGTTGCTTTCTTTCGGTTCGTTTAAGGCTTCTTGCGTACGCCGCAAGCTGAAGCTTGATCTCTATGCAGCTGTTCGCGCGATTCACTCTGGCCTTCGATTAGAGGGGCGTGGCTCTGTGGTTGCCGGCGCCACAGCTTCCTGTTGCTTCTGCTGCTCTAGCTTACGTCGCAAGGAATCAACTTCCGCATCGGCAGTCACCAGGGCCTGTTCTAAACGCGTTTTGCTTGTTTCGAGGATCCTGATTTGAGCTTGCAGACGTGCCCTTCTGCTTTCCAGCGCGCGTCTCGTCGCATCCCGTGCTTCCTCCGGGCGCGTGGTGCCGTAGCCGGCGGCCGCACGCTCGATGTTCTCAGGCCTCAAAGAAAACTCGGTTTGCTCAAGCTGCGACTGGAGATCCGCGAGCTTGCCCTCAACGTCAATCTGTTGGCTGCGCAGACTTTCAGAACGCTGCTCGGCACGCGTCAGCCGTTCCATGTCAATAAGTGTTTTGTCGTTTTCACTCATTTGACTCAACTTGTCGTTGAGACGGTTGACCTGGTTTGAGAGCGCGTTGATAGTCTGCTGCATGTCCTTCTCTTCACCAGGCTTCCTGGGCTTGGCGTTCCGGGTCTCAGCAGTTTGTGCAGAATCTTCAGACTCAGTAGGCGTTTCGTCGGCAGTGCTAATAATTCTCTCAGGATCGGAATTTGGGGTTTGCTCTTCTCCCGGCGGCACGATCACCGGATTTGTCACCACCGGCCGGGCAACACGACGGGGACGTCGCCTGCGTGTTTGTCCATCTGCCTCAAAAACGAAGAGACTGACAACCATCAGGAACATCACCAATAGCGCGCTTCGACGAATAAATCGATTATGCATAACAAACTCCTAAGTTAGGTCCGGCCGCTGAGGGGTCACCCAAGATACGCCCTGATAGCAGATGCATTCAAGCCGCGAGAGGCTGCTTTGTGTGGGTTACACGTCAGGGGCGTCCCCCTGTTCCTAAAACAAGGCTCAACCTTGGGCTGACGGCGCTCCTGGGACCGCCTTGGCGGCCCTTTAGCCCACCCCCAAGCCCGTCGGGGGACATCACGACTACATTACAGAACCGAGCGCGGTAGCGCCGGATGCTAAAGGCTATGTTGGCAACAAGGCGTAGGCAATGCGATTTAATTTTGAGGTAGCCTCCAGCATCCGGCGCTACCGCGCTCGGTTCTGTAATACGCCCCGGCTTTGGTCAGCCTATTCCAGGTTCGCAATCGTCTGATCCAGTTGCGTTGTACGCTGAGCAATGTCAGAAATACGCGCGCGGAGTTCGGCCACTTTCTCCGCCGGAGCACGCTCTGCAAACTGCGGGTTTCCTAGCTGGGCCTCGAGTTTGCCCGCTTCAGCCTTCAGCTTCTCTTTTTCTTTGCTTAGCCTAAGCCGCTCCTGCTCGAAATCGATCAGGCCCTCTAAAGGCACCGCCACCTCGGCGCCCCCAACCAGCACCGCCCTCGCCGAAGCGCGCGGGGCGTCGAGCGTCTCCTGTATCGAGACTTCGGAGGCGCGAACGATGCGGCTGATTTGGTTTGTATTTGCTGTTAAAACGGATCTTAACTTTCCATCCGGCGCACCTATCAACACCCTCACTCGCTCGCTGGGTTTGATATTCATTTCCGAGCGAATGTTTCGAACACGCGATATCAAATCAATCACTGCCTGCATCTGCCACTCGGCCTCTTCGTCGATCAAATCCGCATTGGCCTCCGGATAAGCGGCCAGCATTATCGTGGGCTCAGCGCCCGCATACGCTTGATGCAGCAATTCCGCATGCGCGCCCGGAAGCCGAAGCCACAGATCTTCCGTTATGTAAGGCATAAACGGATGCAGGAGTCGCAGTGCCTGGTCCAGAACACTAATCAATCGGGTGCGTGCTTCGTCCCGTTGTTTTGACACTACCTCGTTGGTGACATCGGCCTTTGTCAACTCGATGTACCAATCGCACAAATCGTCCCAGAAGAAGTGGTAGAGTGTTTGCACAGCTTCGTGAAACTCGTAATCGGCAAGAGCGGCGCTAACATCGCGAGCAGTTTTATTCAGCCGCGAAAGTATCCAACGGTCATGTAAAGCTAAATCAGCAGTTGCACCCTTCACCGTTCCGGGATCGATGGCTGCACCTTCTGAGTTTAGTAAACAGAAACGCGTGGCGTTCCAGATCTTATTGGCAAAGTTTCGATACGATTCGACCTGCTTGTCGTTCCAGCGAACATCGGTGCTGCCAACTGAAGCCAGCTTGAGACGTGTGGCATCGACGCCATACCTGTCAAAGACCTCAAGCGGATCTATACCGTTCATCTTTGTCTTGGACATTCGTTGTCCGTGCGGATCGAGAATGGTTCCGGTTATGTAGACGTCGTCAAATGGTCGCTCCCCTATGAACTTCATGCCCGTCATCACCATGCGTGAAACCCACAGAAAGATGATGTCGCGTGCAGTAATCAGCACAGACGTGGGATAAAACGTTTTCAGATCGTCTGTTTCCTGCGGCCAGCCGAGCGTTGAAAAAGGCCAAAGCGCTGAGGAAAACCATGTGTCGAGCACATCAGGATCCTGCGTCAGCTCGCCGGTCCCGCCTTTTTCCCGCGCCTCCGCTTCGCTGCGGGCCACAATCACCTCGCCATCTGGCGTGTACCACGCAGGAATCTGATGGCCCCACCATAGTTGGCGTGAGATGGTCCAGTCGCGCAGATTCTCCAGCCAGTTTGTGTAAACCTTTTCATGTGGGACTTCCGGTACGAAGCGGGGCTTCTTTTCCCGGGACATCAAATCCAGCGCGAGGTCGCGTAACTTGTCCATGTGCAGAAACCACTGCGTTGAAGTCAATGGTTCGATTACTGTCTTGCAACGCTCACACTTGGAAATCGAAAACTCGTAGTCAACAACTTTTTCGAGCAGGCCCAGCTCTTCAAACTTTTCAACGACCTTCGTGCGCGCCTGGTATCGATCCAGGCCGGCAAAGTCCGCGCCTGCGGCCTCGGTCATCTTCGCCTGAGGATCGATAACAGTTATCTGTGCAAGGTTATGACGCATCCCCATGTCGTAGTCGTTTGGATCGTGCGCCGGTGTCACCTTCACCGCACCAGTACCAAATTCAGGATCGACAAACCCGTCGGCAACAACCGGGATTTCGCGATCGGTTAGCGGCAGGGTGAGAGTTGCGCCTATCAAATCTCCATATCGTTCGTCTTCGGGGTTCACTGCAACTGCTGTGTCGCCCAACATGGTTTCCGGACGAGTGGTCGCCACAGTGACGCGTTTGTCGCTTCCCTTCACGGGATACTGCAGATAATAAAGCTTGCCTGCCTGCGGCTCCTTTTGTACTTCGAGGTCAGACAATACGGTTTGATCATTCGGGCACCAGTTCACGATTCGGTTGCCGCGATAGATCATGCCTTCCTCATAAAGACGAACAAACACTTCACGGACGGCATACGATAGGTCCTCGTCCATCGTAAACTTTTCCCGCGACCAGTCGACCGAGGCCCCTTCGCGGCGCATCTGGCGTGTAATCTGACCCCCTGATTCCTTTTTCCACTTCCATACGCGTTCGATAAACGCCTCGCGGCCCAGATCGTGACGGGTCAATCTTTCTTTCTTCAACTCACGAGTCACCATTAACTGCGTAGAGATACCGGCGTGGTCCATGCCCATAAGCCAGAGTGTGCGATAACCGCTCATCCGCTTATAACGCGTCAGCACGTCCATCATTGTGTGTTGAAGAGCGTGGCCCATGTGGAGGGAGCCGGTGACGTTTGGCGGCGGGATCACTATGGAATACACAGGAGCGTTGGGGTCACGGTTAATTTCTGGGGCAAAAAAGCCGAGTTTTTCCCAGCGTTCGTAATGATCTTGCTCAGCTTGTTTGGGATCGTATTGTTTGGGAATGTCCATGCTCAATAGTCAGGTGTCAGTTGTTACAAGATTCGTTATTCGAAGCATTGTAAATAATAGTCAAGCGATTTCATATTCGTCGCAGCTTGCGGAATCCAATTTCTCCTTAAAAAAGAAACAGGCGACCTCTTTCGAGATCGCCTGTATCCGAAGTCCGATCGGTTCGATTTCAGGAATTCTTTTCTTCCAGCTGCCGCTTAATCATGAGCTCGGCCAGTTGCGGGACTACTTCCCATGCTATTTCCTGTATTACTCTCTCCGAGAGCATCTCAACCGCGCGTCGCGCTATCGCATCAATGGCTTCGGGCGAGAGCTGTTGCAAACTAACCTGTCCAGTCTCAGCGACCGGCGCCGAAGTCGGCGCCCGCCGCAATTGTCCTTCCACGATTTCCGGCTCAGTGAAATCACTTTTCGCGACGTCCTGCGAAGCCGGCCTGGAATGAACCATTCCCTGAGTTTCAGCCATCGGATCCACAGTCGGCTTCACTTCCGAATCAACACGGTCAACCATGCCAAATTGACGATTGTCTTGAGTACTTAGATTGTGACCACCAACCTGGTTCCCAAATGACCTTGCGACAGGAGCGCGCTGTTCGACTTCATCGAGATCGATGTCCAACACGAAATCTTCTTCGGCGGCGGCCTGCGCGGGTTCAAAGTCTCCCAGGTCAAGCAGTGGACCGCTGACTTTCCTGGACATTTCAGAAGCATTGTTTCCGGTTTGTGTGACTTTGCTCTCCATCTGTTCTTCATCCGTTTTCAATTTGGCGGTAAATTCTTCTGCCATTTCCGGTGGGAGTGGCTTGGTATCGGCGGTGGTCATTTCCAACTCTTGCTTGCTGAGTTGTTCCGGTTCCGCATCGACCCGCGGTTCGGGCCTGTGCAATTCGGCGGTCGGAATCTGCTCTTCGGGCTGACTGGAGATCAGTCCCATCTTGTCTAACCAGCGTCGAATGGGTCCGTAAGGTTTGCTCAAGGTATTGTTCGCGCTAACTCAGCGCGCCTCCGCTTCGTCCGTTTGCCCAAAAGAGCCTTAGAAGCATAACAGGAATAATCTCAGCACCTCGGTTGTGTTCGTCAAAGCGCTTTGATGGAAGCCGACGGACAGCTGCTTTACGGTGGGTCGTTTGCAAATGGGGTTAGGGTCAGCTGGCAAAGCTTGAACTACCATAGCTGATTCAGCGCCACTAGCGGGGTCAAGAGAACTTCTCTGCAGTGGGCAACTGGGCTAGTTATACCGCTGTTGTTATCGAGCAGCTTCCAGTCGAAACCGCATCTGAAAACTAACACCCGCGCAGATAATGAGTCAAGAAATTTAGCCGGAAGGTAACAATCAACGCGAAGGACCAACTAGCTCGATGTCATCGGTCGTGCCATCTTTGCCATCGGCGCCAAGGGATCGGAGTGTGAAGCGGTCGCGTTCGCCCTGGTATTTGTAAGGTCTCTGCCAGGGGTCGATGCGAATTACGCGGGCCAGATACCTTGGGCTAAGGTGATCGATTGCCACGGCCTGCGAATCGGAAACGATGTAAAAACCTCTGTCTTTACGAAACTTCTCTAGTGCTTCCGAAATTAACGCCAGTTCACCGCGCGCTTGTTCCTGTTTCTCCCTATCGATCGAAGTCACTAACGGTTCAAGCTGGACCCAATCACGGTTGCCTGTTCGTAATTCGCTGACGCGCGGAAGCTCTTTGCCTTGGTGAACAATGCGTGTGCTGACAGTGATCAGCGCGGTAACAATAGCCGATGGCTGCGAACCCATCGGTACTGCGAACGGCGATACCTCCTGAATCCGCACCGAGTCTGATGGAAGATCAACACCAAGGAGACTGGCCACCAGGCAACGCGACCTCTTAGCGCTCGGATCGACGGCCTGTAATCCCCGAAAAGGAGGGTCCGGTGCTGAACAGTCGTCCACCGGAATTTTTGTGTTCAGAGCATTGGCGATAAGAGCAATACGTAGCCAGCGATCCGGACCAACCCTGACTTCCGCGACACGCCATCGTCCGGTGCTATCTTTTTCAAACTTGAAAATCGTCTTTATCTCGGCGGTAACTTCAGCTGATCCGTCGCTACGCGGAGAAATAGTCTTGATGCGCACAGAACCGCTCGGCAATTCCACACCTGCCATTTTAGTGATTAGTTTGCGGGCCTGGCTGTTGTTGAGTTGAGGTGTCTTCGCGACAACTTCAGCTGCAGAAATAATCAAAAGGCATGCAACTGAGAACACCTTGATCCCCGATTTCGAAATGTACGAAGCGAATGAGATCATCAAGTTAGCTGTTGGCCTTGCCGATGAGCATTTGCAGCATGATGTGCAACTGCGCAGTGGTAAATGGCTTGGGCAGGAAGACCACTGCGCCGGCAGAAAAACTATCAGAAGACAATTTTGGATCCTGCTCCGCGGTCATCATCATCACCGGAATCCGCATCAGCCGTTTCTCGGTTTTCATGAAGCGCACCAACTCGGGTCCAGAGATGTGGGGCATTACTACGTCAAAGATCGCGGCAGTAAAATTTTGATCTGACTGCAGGATCTTGTACGCCTCGCGGCCATCGCGAGCAGGCACCACAGCGTAATGCTCTTTTTCAAGGATAGCTGTAACTAAACGAAGGATGGCTGGATCATCGTCTGCTACCAGGATACGCCGACTGCCTTCCTGGTCACTAGGAGCGGATGTGGTTTTTCCGGTGGTGGGAGATTCCATTTCTTTGTTAACCATTGACCTTTATACTTCTACGGCACGACTGCTCTCGCCGGCTCTGGTTGATAACTCTGCCGCAAGTTTGATGGCGGCGATCATGCTCGAATGCTCTGCAATTCCCTTACCTGCAATATCGAAAGCCGTTCCGTGATCAACTGATGTCCTGATAAACGGCAACCCCAGAGTAACATTCACGGCCTCGCCAAACGAAAGGCATTTTACCGGAATCATCGCCTGGTCGTGATAGCACGCGACGACCGCGTCAAACTCTCCGCGCGACGCTCTCAGAAACACAGTGTCCGCCGAAAAGGGCCCCTCGACATCAATTTCGTCAACTCCCCGACAGTCAGCAATGGCTGGAGCAATCTCCGATGTTTCCTCCATCCCAAAGAGTCCACCTTCGGCTCCGTGGGGGTTCAAAGCCGCCACCGCCAGTCTTGGCCGCTCGATTCCCCAGCGCTTCAACTCGCGATCGGCGAGGTGTATGGTCTTTGCGATGCGATCTCGCTTTACGAGTCTGATGGCGTCAGCCAGCGGCACGTGCGTCGATATCAGAACGATTCGCAGGTTGGCAGCTACAAACGCCATCGCATATTCCTCGCTACCGGTAAGATGAGCGAGAAACTCAGTGTGCCCCGGAAAACTATACCCACCCAGGAAGAGCGATCGTTTGTTTATGGGAGCAGTCGCGATAGCATCAACACTTCCCGCCGCACATAATTCCACCGCCGCTTCGATGTAGCCTCCGGCAGCTTTTCCGGCAGGTCCAGATTCGATACCGGGCTCGATTACACCGTTGATATTATCCAGATGAAAGATTACCGGTTCAGAAAGTTCATCGGGCAGGACCTCATCCTGGCGAATAATGTCATATCCTGACTGCAGGTCTAACTTGCGAGCTGTATGGGCCAGCAGTTGGGCGTCGCCGATAATCACCGGAATGCATACCCTTTGGATTTCTTCCTCGGCTACTGCTTTCAGCACAACTTCTGGACCAATACCCGCAGGGTCACCCATCGTAATTGCGATCCGAGGCAAAGAACGGCGCTCTCGAGGAGGTAGATGAGTTGGGTTGTTACCAAACTGCCTCATTGGTCGAGACGGGGCGCCGAAAAAGGGGCGGGAAAACTACGCTAGACGATATTGTTTGGGCTTCTCTATTCCGAGGCGTCGTCGACACGATCGTCGGCCTTGAACATATATTTGATGTTTCTCTTGAGCAGCAAAATATTGGGCTCCGATTTACGGTTAACCTTTAAGGCACCGCGATCATACCATTCGATTGTACCCTCAATCTCTTCACCATCAAGTAACACGATCACCATTGGCGTATGCGCGTCAATCTGCTTCTTGTAGTAGAACAGTTCCGCATTTGTTTCCATCGGCGGCGGCGTTCGCTTTCTGACTTGCACCGATGATGGCTGGGCTGAACGTGGCGCCGACTCTCTTCCACCCTCACCTGATCCGCGATGAGAACCACCATTCACACGTTCTCTGGGCTGAGGCACCTCGCGGGCTTTTCCTTTAACCTCGGCGAGCGTGGTTCTAATGAGTTTACGATTCACTTTTTCTACCTCCAACAGATTTAAAGACGGGTTCAAATTTGATCGCACGAAGCACATTGGCAGGAATGCGCTGACGCTGACCCACACTACTCTCGCAGGCTGCGGCCATTCGAGGAGAAGGGACGACTTACCCGTAATGGAAAATCCTGCAAGGAATGTCGTTCATGCTACACAACCAAGACTCAAAAAGCAAAGGGCGAAAACAAAAACTCACGCATTATTTTTGTAGTCGAAGATCCAGATCAGCGACGCAAAGGGACAACAAAAAACAAAAGGAAGGCTGAACGATCGGCCTTCCCTTTGCATGGTGAACCGGCTGTTTTGTTAGTCGGCTTTCTTGCGGATAAACGTTGGCACGTCCAGATCGTCGGATCGTGGTTGCATCATCGGTCGCTGCAATTCATCTGTCGATCGCTGAACGAAACGAGGAGAGGCGGTCATCGACGACATCGCGGCAGCTGAGGCCACCGACACCGATTCCTCGCCAAATCCGGTAGCTATGACAGTAATCTTCATCTCATCGCGCATGTTCTCATCAATCACGGCTCCAAAAATGATGTTGGCATCTTCATCGGCTGACTCGCGAATGATGGTCGACGCTGTATTGACTTCGTAAAGAGTCAGGTCGGGTCCGCCGGTAATGTTAATCAGCACTCCCTTGGCACCCTGGATGGTAGCCTCTTCGAGCAGTGGCGAAGAGATCGCTTGCTGAGTCGCTTCAATTGCGCGGTTTTCGCCACGCGCGCGGCCCGCACCCATTAAGGCCATACCCATCCCCGCCATGATCGATTTGACGTCCGCGAAATCCAGATTTATTAATCCGGGAACTGTAATTAGATCACTAATGCCCTGCACTGCCTGGCGGAGAACGTCGTCAGCTACGCCAAACGATTCGGCCAGCGATGAGTCCTTTTGTACGGTATGAAGCAGACGCTCGTTGGGAATGGTGATGACTGTATCCACGCACTCCTTCAATTCACGGATACCATTTTCAGCCTGCTGCATCCTCCGTCGACCTTCAAAGAGAAACGGCTTGGTGACAACGGCTACGGTAAGCGCTTCGAGTTCAGTTGCCAGTGAGGCAATGATCGGCGCAGCTCCTGTGCCGGTGCCGCCGCCTAACCCGGTCGTGACAAATACCATATCGGCGCCTTCGAGGACTTCGATAATCTTGTCGGTGTCTTCCAGGGCCGCTTCCCGGCCCACGTTTGGATTGGCGCCGGCGCCAAGCCCTTTAGTGAGCTTGCTGCCTAACTGAATTTTGATTGGTGCTTTTGATCGCTTGAGCGCCTGAAGATCTGTATTGGCCACGAGGAACTCGATTCCCTCGATACCGCAATCAATCATGCGATTAACTGCATTACCGCCTCCGCCGCCAATTCCTATCACCTTTATGCGAGCGCCACTGATCGGTGGGTCGTCATCGATGAAAATATTAATGCCTCTATCGGGTCGACGAGCATCCTCTGCCATAGTGATTTCCTCTCTTCCGAAGCGTGAAGGCTTCCAAGGCTTCTTTCTTCTATGTTGGGTTGCTTTCGCCATCGGCCTCGATATGTTGCGGACAATATCTTGTGCGACCGGGGCGAAAGCATACAACAACTTGTCAAAAAATACTACTGAAACGATTGCGAAAACGGGAAACAAAATGCGTGAGCTTTCCGGTTGAACCTCTGCGACTGATGCCTGCGCGCATCTCACTGGCCTGCGTGCGGCTGGCAACAAGGGCCAGCCCCGCAGCCGCGGCCCACGCCGGACTTTGCACGTCCTCGATTAGCCCACCGAATCGATCTCTTTCCGGATAACCCGTTCGCACCGGTGCATCAAAGACCTGCTCTGCGATCTCGGTCATGCCACTTAACAACGCGCCGCCTCCAGTAAGGACCACGCCGCTCGAGAGTTGTCTCTCCCAACCGGCATCCTTGATCTCATCCGCAACGTGCATCAGAACTTCTTCTGCACGCGGCTGCAGGATGTCGCACAAAATCTGCCGAGAAAGTTGACGCGGTGCTCGCCCTCCGACCGATGGAACATCTACCAATTGGCCGCGTTCCAATTCGGAAAGAGATGTACTGCACGCACAGCCGACCGTGCGCTTAATTTTTTCCGCATCGGGTATAGGCGTACGTAGTCCGAAGGCAATATCGTTGGTGAAATGTGAGCCACCGAGTGGAAATACGGCCGTGTGTTGCACAGCGCCCCGTTGGTAGATGACCAGCCCTGTTGTCTCCGCGCCTATGTCCACAAGTGCGGCGCCAAATTCTTTGTCATCTTCCGTTAAAGAAGCCTCCGCGGCAGCCAGCTGTTCGAGGACCATGTCGGCCACAATTAGTCCCGCGCGATTCACCGCGTTAATCGCATTCTGGCGGGCGGTTACCGGGCTGGTAACGATGTGAACTTTGACGGCGAGCCGGGCACCGATCATCCCTACTGGATCGTTAATCCCATCCTGGTCGTCGACGATGAACTCCTGTGGCAACCGATCGACAATTTCACGGCCCGCGGGAAGCTGGATGGCACATGCCGAGTCAATCGCGCGTCGCACATCTTCGGTATTAATCTCTCGATCACGACCTGACACGGCAACAATCGCCTGACCGTTGAAACCAAGGATGTGCGAACCGGCCAGGTTGATCGAAACTTCTTCAGCTTGCACACCGCTCATTCTTTCTGCTTCTTCAACCGCTCTCTTGATCGCATCAACGGCCGCATCGGGGTTGACGATCACGCCCTTTCTAAGTCCTCGAGCTTCAGCCTCACCGATCCCAACGATATCCAGCAGTCCACCTTCTCCAGGCTCACAAGCGATACACGTCACCCTACTCGTCCCAATGTCGAGACCGATTGTGTGCTGTGTGCGCTTGGCCATTTACGAGTACTCCTCCAGGTGGCGATTATGTGCGACGTCGGGCCGCATCCTTAGTCTTGTCAGACTTCTTGTCCGGTCCACTCCGCTTGTCTCGAGTTTCTTTCTTGCTCCTGGCATCCAGGGTTCGCGCATTCCTGTTTGCGCCCGCGCTGGTGAGTGGCCCGGGGGTTGTTTTCTTCTCGCTTCCCGGCTCGTCGCTCGCAGCTGAAGGTTCTTCTTTGTTCGAATGAGCTCCTGAAGTCAAACCAACTATAGCGCGTTTGCCTGGACTCATATCGATGTAACTGATGAGCGCACCACGAGGAGTCTGTCGTTGTTCGTCCAGAACATTGAGTGCTTCCTTCAAGCGCTTTCCCTGGTCCTGGGAACCTAGACGTACCTCGATTTGCGAACTGTCGCCGGCGAGTTGAGCCCGCACGTCGCGGAGGTCAAACAGGTTAACTTCGCTCACACGTTCCGAGAGCCCGGCTGCGTCCCAATCTTTCTGCAACTCCAAAAACTTTTGGAGCCTCTCGCGGTTTTCGAGGTGCGCTGTCTCTGAATCGTCCTCGCTAAGTCCGCGCAGGAAGAAAGTTGGTATTTGATCCGTGGGCAACATCTCGCCGAGCAAAACTGCCTCTTCATCGGCCCAACGAAAGCGCCCCGCTCCTGTTCGTACTACGACTCGAGGCACTCGCTCTGAAATACGCACCCGAATCCCATCAGGCAAAACGCGCGAGGCTACCGCGGTGCGCACCCATGGCAAGCCCTCAATACGCGCGGTCATCGCAGCCAGGTCGGAATTCCACACTCCCGATTTCTCAACCTGTTGGCGAACCAGGGCCTGGACCTCATCCTTCGAGACTCGCGCCGTCCCCTGCACTTCCACGGAACGCGCCTGGAAGAAAGTGGCTGAAGCAGCAGCTCGGTAGCTGGCGAAAATCACTACTCCGATGCCCACCGCCAAAACAACTTTGAGGACCGCCGGAAAGTAATTGAACAAAGAACGCAGTCGTGAGCCGATTCCCTCGCCGCCACTCTCGCGGCGTTTCGGGCGTTGCGCGACTGCGCTCGATCGACGCTGTCCGGCAATTCCCGAGCGATTTCCGACCTTGTGAACGACGGCTTGCTCTTTCACGACGATTCCTTTCTGTTTGTTATCGCTTGCTGGTCGTCCGCTTGTGCGACGGACTGATTTGTTTCCCTACTTTGCGGCGATTGCTTAGCCGGCTCATTCGCACGCCAAAGCTCAACTTCATACTCGAGCTCGATCCCGTGTTCACGCTTGACGCGGTCGCGAACTTCCTCCGCCAGGGCGAGAGCGTCCTCAGCCCGCGCGCCTTCGCCTTCAGTGACAATAAAATTCGCGTGGACAGGTGAGATGACGGCGCTGCCTTTTCGCGTCCCTTTCATTCCAATCTCATCGATGATCTTTCCCGTACCGACCGTGCCCTCAGGCGGGTTCTTGAAGAAACAACCTGCCGAGCGAGAACCATGCGGCTGGGTTGCCATCCGGCGTGACTTTGCATCTTCCATGCGCGCCCGAATCTTCTCAGGATCGTCGGGTGTCAGATGCAACGTTGCTCCCAAAACTAATTCGCCTTCCTTGAATGAAGTGTGCCGGTAATTCCACTGGATATCGGTCCCGGGCATCTCGGTCACTTTGCCACCGCGAGCCACACGAACCGTCTCAGTTACCGTTCCAATCTCGTGGCCATAGGCGCCCGCATTCATCCAAAGGGCGCCCCCTACTGTCCCCGGAATTCCACCTAAGCCTTCAATCCCTGATAGCCCATGACGCCCCACATCGACGCAAAGTCGTGGCAATGAATATCCCGCCGGAACCGAAACGCGTTCACCTTCAAACACCAGCTCGCCTTTCAATTCTTTTAAACTAAGTACTACGTAGTGGTGATCGTCGTCATCAGCAAGGATGTTGCTGCCTGAGCCCAGCGCGCGCCATGCAATGCCCGCCTGGTCCATTTCATAAACAATTGCGGCTGCTTGCGCTTCAGTGTCCGGTGACAGGACCCAATCGATCGCGCCTCCGACACGCAGGCTAGTGAGTTCAGCAAACCGCTTTCCTCGCTCGGCACGCACACCGAGCCTCGTCGCCAACTGCTCGAGGGCATTGTCGCGTTCGCGGAACTCGTTTGATTCGTTGGTTTCGGTCATCACGTCAATCGCAATCACGCCGTTTGTCCATCACTTCGCTCGCGCAACAAAGCGATTAGTTGGTCGCTCACTCGGCTGACAGTGCCTGCTCCCAGCGTTAAAACCAGATCGCCCGGTTGCACGTGATCTCTCAAAGCCTCGGGAGCGTTCTCAAGCGCGCCCACATAACGCACATCCTTGTGTCCGAAGCGTTTGATTGCCGCCGTTAAACTTTCCGCGGTAGTCCCTTCGATTGGATCTTCGCTCGCCGCGTAAATGTCCGTAACAAAGAGTGTGTCGGCGTTATTGAACGAGCGGGCAAATTCCTCCATCAGATCGTGTGTTCGGGTGTAACGATGTGGTTGAAACAGCACCACAATCCGCCTCCCACCTGATCCGATTTTCGCCGCAGCCAGCGTGGCCTTAACCTCGGTGGGATGATGACCATAATCATCAACCACCATCACACCGCCGGCCTCGCCTTTGAACTGAAAACGCCTTCCGGCCCCGGTAAAGCTTCCGAGCGCTTCGGCAATCTGACTAAAAGGAACATCCAACTCAAAACCGACGGCGGTGGCAGCCAGCGCGTTATAAACGTTATGCAATCCGGGAACTTGTAAACTGATATCGCCAACGACATCCGCGCCGTGCCATACAGTGAAAATCGAACCGAAGCTTTGGTCGTAACGAATCGCGTGGGCAGAGATATCAGCTTGCGCGCTAAGCCCGTAAGTTATTCTGCGACGTTCAATGTGCGGAATGATTGCCTGCACGTTTGGATCGTCAAGACAAAGAACCGACGCGCCGTAGAACGGAACCTTGTTTACGAAATTCGTAAAACATGTCCGAACGTCATCCATGTCGTGGTAGTAATCCATATGCTCGCGATCGATGTTGGTGACAACGGCGATTGTCGGCGTCAGCATGAGAAACGACCGGTCGCTTTCATCCGCCTCAACCACCATCAGATCGCTTGTGCCGAGGTGCGCATTCGATCCGAAGGCGCCCACAACACCGCCAACGACGATCGTTGGGTCCATGCCGGCATGGCCCAGCACCGTTGCCACCATCGAGGTGGTTGTTGTCTTGCCGTGCGACCCGGCCACTGCCACTGTGTGCGGCTTCAAACGCATCAACTCGGCGAGCATCTCCGCGCGCGGTATGACAGGAATGGTCCGACGTTGTGCTTCGACAATCTCGGGGTTGTCGTCACGCACTGCCGTAGAACGAACAACGACGTGTGCGTCACCCACGTTTTCGCTATCGTGTCCCTCCGTAAAATCAACTCCCATTCCCTGGAGACGATCCGTCACGTTTGATTTCTTTGCGTCGGATCCGGAGACGCGGAAGCCCAGGTTAACCAGCACCTCGGCGATTCCAGACATACCGATCCCGCCGATGCCGACAAAATGGACATGTTGGATCCTTCTAAACATAGGACTCGGTTAACCAGTAAATTGAACGCCGAAAGCAGCAGGCAGCAGGCGGAAGGCAACAGGAAGCGGACAGCAGCAAATCCTGGGCGTCCCTATCTTTTGAACCTTACGCTTTTTGGAATATTCCATATCTAAATTGCCTTCGGCTTTCTGCTTTCAGCCTTCTGCCTTCTGTTTTGCTTCTACCTACTGCCTTTCTTCTCAACCAGATCTTCAATCAAATCAACCACCGCCGCAGCCGCGTCGCCCCGTGCGAGTTTGCGGCCGGCTTTTTCCATCGCCGTGATTTTTTCCGGCTCACGAACCAGCGATTCAATCTCGCGAGCGAGTCTTTCTCCAGTCAAATCCTTTTGCAGAATCATCTTTGCAGCGCCACCTGATTGCAGTGCCTCCGCGTTCTTTCGCTGGTGATCATCGGCGGCCAGCGGAAACGGAATCATCAGCGCCGCTTTGCCGGCCGCGATCAATTCGGCAGTTGTAGTCGCGCCAGCGCGGCAGATGACAAGATCGACATTCGCAAAAGCTGAGACCATATCGTCTATGTACTTCGTCACGTTTATCTGCTCATCCCATCCTGCATCGCGGTAACCCCCGCGTACCTTTTCAAAATCGGCTTCTCCTGTTTGGTGGGTAATGCGCAGCATCGAGTTCAACTTATCAAGATGCGGCAGCGCTGCAATCATTCCTTCGTTGATGGCTCGCGCACCTTGCGAACCACCGAAAACCAGAATCCGAAACTCAGCCGGGTCTCGCAGTCGGTCAGGTATCTCAAAGAACTCGCGCCGCACAGGATTGCCTGTTACTACACCCTGGCGAGGGAAGTAAGCCAGCGCCTCATCAAACGAGACAGCGGCCTTGTCAACAACGCGCGCTAACCGTCGATTGGTCCAGCCGGGCAGCGCGTTTGAATCCATCACCAGTGTCGGCAGCCTCATCAGTGCCGCAGTCATCAAAACCGGACCTGATACATAACCGCCTGCGCCGATGACGATATCGGGCTGAAACTCCTTCAGCAGTCTGCGTGCTTCAAGCAAACTCCTGGGCAGGATCATCAAGCCACGAAACTGGGCCATCAGTCCCACATTTTTTAGACCAGCGCTTTCAATGAACGAAAGTTCGAAACCTGCTTTCGGGACCAGCTTGTTCTCTAGACCCCGCGCCGTGCCGACAAATCGAATTTCTGAACGGGGATGGCGTCGCAAGATTTCGTTGGCCACCGCTATTCCCGGGTAAATGTGTCCGCCGGTCCCACCGGCGGCAATCAGCACGCGCATCGCATTTCAAGATGAAGTTCAAAGTTCAAGGTTAAGTCTGTTTGTCCGCAAAGAGCATGGCTCGAACTCTGAACCGCCTTCGCTATCCAAAACGCGAGGACGCAACTCGCCTCGCGGGTGCCGCGCGAAGTTTTTTCGATTCTTTGCTGTTACCCGCGACCGATTTTACGTTTGCCAAATCGAGGGAACCCGTCGTGTGTTGCGATATGTTGAGCAAGATTCCAACGGCTGCGAGCGTGGGCACCAGCGACGAGCCTCCGTATGAAATAAACGGCAAAGGAATGCCTTTAGTCGGCACCATGGAAAGCACTACGCTCATATTAAATAGAGCCTGCACGACAATCCCCGTTACTACGCCCATCGACAACAGCATCCCGAAGCGGTCCGGCGCCAGCAGCGACGTCCGAATGCCTCGCCAGAGAAACAGTCCGAAAACCAGCAGAACTGTCAGCGTTCCCACCAGGCCAAGCTCTTCGCCTACTACAGCAAAGATGAAGTCGGAATGAGCAAACGGAAGGAACAGCATTTTCTGTTTGCCCTGTGCAAACCCAAGTCCGTTTGGCCCGCCCGAGCCAATTGCGATTAGCGACTGCACCACCTGAAATCCGCTGCCCTGCGGATCGGCCCATGGATCCAAAAACATGATCATGCGACGCATGCGAAAGGGCACGAAGATCAGTAAACCGGCCAGTCCTATTAAGGCAGGCAGGGCCACAAAGCCCAAGTGAAGTAATCGCGCACCGGCTGTATATATAAGGACACCGAAAACCACCGCCAACATCATCGCTGTACCCAGATCGGGTTCTGCGACAATCAAAAGAGTTAGAACACCGGTTACAGCGGCGCAGGGAAAAAATGTCCTCCAGAACAATCTTTCTTCTCCCGCGTGTTTCTCCAGAAAGTAGGCGAGAAAGATTGCCAGCGAGAGTTTGGAGAGTTCAGACGGCTGAATATTGAACCAAGGCAACTTGATCCAACGTCGTGCGCCATTAATGGGAGAAAAAGCAAAAACCGCGATCAGAGCCAAAAACGTTACTATCAACAATCCGTAAACCAGGCGGCGATCCTTCAATCGAGTGTAGTCAAACTGCATCGCCGCGAGCATCGCGATGAATCCAATGCCAGTCCAAATACCCTGCTTAATGACGTAATGAAACTGGCTGCCGTTGTCGCGCTGGGCCAACACCGCGGACGCACTGTAGACCATAACCACACCAAATAGCGCCAACCCAACGGTTGCCGCGAAAAGCCACTTGTCCGGGTATACCTTCTTTGCCATCTGGATCTAGTCCAAAGTCCAATGTCCAATGTCGAAAGTCCAAAGTCGAAAAACGAAACCCTAAGGAGGTTGAAAAGTAATCCGAAGTCCAGAGCAAAGTCAGACTTTGGACTTTGGACTCTGGACTTTGGACCTCAACCGCTCAACCTCATCTTTGAATACCCTTCCGCGATGCTCAAAACTCTCAAACATATCGAAACTCGCGCAGGCAGGTGCTAGTAACACTGTGTCGCCAGCTTCCGCCGCTGCAAATGAACGCCCCACCGCGTCGCTCATATCCGTTGCGCTCTCATGCTTAGCCAGGTTCCCCAACTCGTTAGCGATCGTTTCGGCGTCTTCACCAATCAGCACTAACTGTCTAACCTTTGCCTCTACTAACGGAGCCAGCGGCGCGTATGGCGCTTTCTTTCCACGTCCGCCAAGGATCAGCACGACTTTCCCGTCGTCATCTGCGAACGCTGCCAACGCCTTAACAGTCGCATCCACGCTGGTGGCTTTCGAGTCGTTATAAAACTTGACGCCCTCTAGAACGGAAACAAACTCAAGCCGGTGTTCGACGGGCTCAAAATCTCGAATCGTTTGGCGCATTGATGTAGGCGACGCGCCGCAAGCCAGTCCTGCCGATAAAGCAGCCATGACATTTTCAACATTATGGAGACCGCGAAGCTTCATTTCGTTTCGCGCCATCAGGGCCTTCTCAGCCTTACCAGAACGGGAAACGATTTCCTGCCCTCGCAAAAACAAGCCTTCGCTAACCTCTTGCTTCGAACTGAACATGACCACGTGAGCGCGCAAGCCTTTCGCCCAGCTTGAAACGATTTCATCGTCAGCGTTAAGAATCGCTACATCACCCGGCCCCTGGTTCATGAAAATCCTATGCTTCGCGGCGGCGTAATCCGTTAGCGACTCGTAACGGTCCATGTGATTCGGCGTAACATTCAGCACTATCGCCACCTGCGGATGGAACTCCTTGATTGTCTCCAACTGAAAGCTGGAGAGCTCTACTACCGTCCAACCGTCGTCTTGAGAAGTCTCGACTAACGAAATCAAAGGCGTACCGATGTTGCCGCCCACCTGCGTCTGCAAGCCTGCCTCTTTTAACAACTGACCAATCAGGCTGGTAGTCGTTGTCTTTCCGTTTGAGCCGGTAATGGCAACTATTCGGCCTTTCAAGAATCGCGACGCCAGCTCGACTTCGCCGATGACTTCGGCGCCCGCGCGTTCCGCATAACGTAGAGGAATTGCCTTCCCCGGTATGCCCGGACTAACCACGAGCAAATCAATCTGGTCGAGTAGCCATCCCGGCACGTCGCCCGGCAAACAGCCGATGCCCTGCGACTTCAGGTCCCGGGCCTCCGCGGTCCAATTGTCAAAGAGCTTGGCATCGTTAAGGGCAACAGTCGCACCTCGCTGCGCCAGAAACTTAGCGCAGGCCACACCACTGCGCGCCGCTCCCATCACCAAAACTTTCTTGCCGGCAACTTCCAATCAA
>JBGTCM010000387.1:0-2269 GCA_041748795.1 Pyrinomonadaceae bacterium | reverse complement strand
CTTTTCCGATACCCTTCAGGATTATTTTGCGGCGTACCCATGATCCGCTCGGTATATATCGTGTCGTAATCGCGCCAATCCGATACCGTGCCGCCCGCGATGCCAATCTTAAAGCTCTTGCTGTGCGTCAGCGCGTAGCTGGTCATGAAGCCGCCATAACTCCAGCCCCAAATACCAATGCGGCTGCCGTCAACATACGGCTGGCTCTTAAGCCAACTGACTCCATCTTCAAGATCGCGCAGCTCCAGCTCGCCCAGGTTTTTGTAAACAAGCCACGCCGATTCTTCACCTTTCCCGCTCGCGGAGCGATTATCAAGAATCCAAATGATGTAACCCTTCTGCGCCAACGACTGGTGAAACAAATACGTTGGACCACCCCAGGCGTTCCTGACCTGCGGCGCGTGAGGCCCACCGTAAGTGAACGACATCACCGGATACTTCTTCGCCGGATCGAAGCCCGGCGGTTTGATCATCATTGCCTCCATCTCAAAGCCGTCGCGCGTCTTGACCTGAAGCAACTCCGTCTTCCCGAGCCTGTACTGCCCCAGCACCTCGACTTTGTTCGCCTCAATGATGCGCACCAGCTTGCCATTGATGTCGTAGAGACGTGTTTGCGTAGGTGTATTGACGTCGCTCCAGAAATCAAAGAACAGATTGTTTTTGGGACTGACTATGAAACGGTGCGTGCCCGGCGTTGTGGTTAATCGGGTCAACCCGGCGCCATTTAAGGCAATTCGGTAAGGCTGCGGCGCGATGTGACTATTTTCAGTCGCCGTGAAAAACACGACGCCTTTGTCTTCATCGATACTTTCAACAGAACGAACTTCCCATTTGCCGTCTGTGACCCGACGAATCAACTTTCCGTCTTGCGCGTAGTGATAAAGATGGCGCCAACCGTCCCGCGTGCTTTCCCAAAGAAATGAGCCATCTTTTAACCAATGCGGATTATCGATCACTTCGACCCAGGCTTTTGAGGTTTCCCGCACCACGGTGTTCGACTTGCCGTTACTCGCGTCGGCAAAGTTCAGATCCAGGAATGTCTGCTCGCGATTCTGTGCCTGGTAGACCACCTTCTTGCTGTCGGGCGTCCATGAAACCCGCGAGATCAGAAAATCACTGGGCTGATATTTATACGTATCTATCCAACGCGTGGCGCCGCCGGTGGCTTTAATCACGCCCAGCTGGACCACCGGATTCGGATCACCGGCTTTCGGATACGGTGTTACTTCCACGTTTTGACGATAAGGAATGTGATCGACGACCGTGAACTCGTGGACCGGGTTCTCGTCCAATCTCAGATAGGCCAGCATCGTTGAATCAGGACTCCACCAATAAGCTTCGAAGTTTCCCCGCCCGTAGAGTTCTTCCTGATAAACCCAGTCGAGTCGTCCGTTGAGAATCTTTGGACCACCGTCCGTTGTGAGACGGCGTTCCTTCTGCGCGGCGATGTCGTAGACGTACATGTCGCCGCTGCGAACGAATCCAATCATGCGATTGTCAGGACTGAATGTTTCACCAACTTCTTCTTCAGCTCCATTTGTCACACGCACGGCCCTGTCGCTGCCGAGTTCGTAATAAAACAGATCGTTGGCGAAATTGATCAGGACGGCCGTTTCGGTATGGTTGAAGTCATACGACCCGCGATTTGCCAACTGCCTGGCGTCAGTCGCGGAGATTCCCGCCAACGATGTGAAGGCCGCTTCCATCTTTGCTGCGTCAAATAGCGGCGACGCGTCGCCGGTCAGAGCATTCACCTTTTGCAGCCGCGGCACGTTTCGCCTCGAGGCTTCATTGACGAGAACGTAATGCTTCCCGTCTTTCATCCAGCGAATATTTGGCAGAGTTCCGGCGAAGTTTACTTTTTTAACCGGATCGAAGATGTCGTCGATAGTAAGTAGTTTGTCCTGCCCGGAGAGAGGCAGGGTGGCGGTGAGTAGTACCAGAATTAGTCCGATTAAGTTCTGTCGAGGTTTCACTGTATAAACGACTCCTATGTAGTAAAGAAGTTGTACTCTAACTTCAGGCCGGTAGTTTAGAGTTCATCAAGCTTCAGCTTGCGTCTTTGGCAGCTAAGAGCAACCTAAAGGTTGAACTCTAAACTTCACGCCCGTAATTCAGAGTTTCAATAGCGAAAGAGGGTGGCGGGCCACAAGTTTGCGACTCTGCCACCCTCGCACTTATCCTGCGAACCTTCACACGCCGGGCATCGCCTTCTTCAGCGGCTTAAGCAGTAAAACGAGAACTACCGCCATGACAAGCGCACACCCAC
>JBGTCM010000386.1:0-1501 GCA_041748795.1 Pyrinomonadaceae bacterium | reverse complement strand
CCGTTCATAAGACGATCTTCCAGTTGTTGTTTGGTTCAGTCGGGATAGTCTTATGTCGCTCTACCCAATCTATGATGAGTTCGCGTATCTCATCACTCGATCGATAGACCACCGGTGCGCTTTTATACATCGTGTATCCGCCGCCACCATTGACGCGATAGTTATTAGTCGCCAGCCGGAATTTCTGTGCGGGCGTAACCGGCTTGCCCTGAAACTCGAGTTTCTCGATCCGCTGGCCGATTGGTTTTCTGAGGTGGATCTCGTAAGTCACACCTTCAGCAATATCAAAATTGTAGGCAGGGATCTTTTCGTCGATCAGTTCCTCCAGGGTCTTGCCCGCCTGATGCGGCTTGAAGTACTTCGCTGAGTGCTCGAGTGCATCTTTCAACTGTTGGCCGGTGACTTCTAAAACCACGAGCGTGTTTTCGTAAACATAAAGTCCGGCAATATCTCGAACGGTCATCTGGCCCTTTGCGATCCGCGCCTGCGGATTGAAGCTCGCGGCCATTGACACATCGGCCTTTCCGGCTTCGAGTTGCACGCTCTGAATCAAATCCATGATCGCGGTGTCTTTGAAGCGCGCTTCCCCTGCACTCAGTTCCGCAGCCGATTCTCCGATGGGCCGCGACAGCCACGCTTGAGTTTCCCGATCATAAGGCTCCGCAATTTTTAGTATCTCCGCGTCGGCTTCTACTTTGTCGTCCACCGGTATGGAGCGGGCTGCGCGCGCGTAAACACGCCACTTGCCGGCATAGTTTTGCATGTATAGATCAGCGCGCGCGAGATGACGGCCCCAGTGGTTGGCCTGCGTGAGGACAACGCCGTTTACGACCACCGCCGGGATATCGCGATGCGTGTGGCCCATGAAGATCACATCGACGCCCGGCACCTGTTTGGCTATCGTCACCGCCTGGTTCTCATTCTGCACCTGGCCGGTATTGATTTCCCCGGTGCGCAGGTCTTCTTCAATGCCCATGTGCATCGCAATCACTACCACGTCAGCGCGCTCTTTCCCGCGCAGGACCGGGACCCACTTCCTGGCCTCGACCAGTGGCTCGTGAAACTCGAGTCCTTCATAGTTTGGCAGGTTTTCCCAGGTGGGAATGCCGGGCGTGGTTAGTCCGAGGATGCCGACACGAACGCCGTCGATTACTTTTACGACATAAGGTTTGTAATGTGTCTTGTTGGTCCCTTTTTCGTAAGTGTTGGCGGACAGCCAGGGAAACTTCGCTTCGCTGCGGGCCTTCTCCAGCACCTTCAATCCAAAATTATATTCATGATTACCAACGGCCATCGCGTCGTAGTTCAGGGCGTTCATCGACAGCATCATCGGGTTGGGCGGCCGGTTGTTTTTCTTGTTGTGATAAAAAGCGAGTGGCGTTCCCTGAATGGTATCGCCCGAATCGACTAGCACGACGTTGGGGGTTTCCTTGCGTACGCGCTTAATCAGAGTGGCGACTTTAGCCAGCCCGCGATTGTCAGGTTTGTTGGTGTAGTAATC
>JBGTCM010000385.1:0-3024 GCA_041748795.1 Pyrinomonadaceae bacterium | reverse complement strand
GAAAGACGGTTGTCGAAAACATCTGTCCACCGTCAGATCTCGTCGCCCGTCGCATACTGGAAGAATATGGCGCCATCTTTGTGGCGGACAAGAAAGTCAAGATCCCGCCGGTCTGCATCTTCACCAGCGAAGCTCAAGTCGAGAAGTTTCAGGATGAGGCTGACTACATTACCGAAACAATCGCGGGCGCGGATATCGAGTTGCAACCGGAAGCGATGAAGGCGTTGATGAAGGCCCGTGAAGAAGCACAGAAAGAAGGACTCGAAATCACGCCGCGTGATGGTCCCGAAGCAGCCCGGCGTGGTTATCAAGACAGCCTCGAACTGTGGAACACACGATTCCTGCCGGCCCTGGATTACTGGCTGGCTCAGGGACGACTCAATGAAGAACAAGTCGAGCGCTTGAAAGTGATGCCGCTTCACCTGCAAATCGCTCATGTGCTTGAACTCGAAAAAAGTGGCATTTATTTCAGCAAGGACCTTTCCAAGTCAATTCTTTATTCAATCGCCGCGCCCGGAACTTCTCAGCACATCGCCATGCTCGCTTTTGACGTTAACGAGTTTTTGGATTCACGCGTGCGAGAGATACTGGCGAAACATGGGTGGTTCCAGACGGTCTTGAGCGACTTGCCTCACTTCACTTACCTCGGACTGAAAGAAAAAGATCTACCAAAAAACGGCTTGAAAAGCGTCGAGGTCGACGGCCAGACGTTCTGGATCCCGAATGTCGTTGGCCGGAGTCAGTAACATACAATCTCAATAACATGAGCCACGCCCGATTCGACGACTCCGCGCGCGACGCACTGACATCCTGCGTAAGAGAAATTGAACAGACCACTGATGCCGAGGTGGTCCTTGTTGTGCGCGCCCGCTCAGGCTCTTACCGCCACGCTGACTTTTTGTTTGGCGCGCTTCTGGCTTTCATTGGCCTGGTCTTCCTGTTGTTCTCGCCGGTCGACTTTCATCCGTATTGGGTGCTTATCGACGCCCTTCTCTTATTCCTTATTGGAGCCCTCGTTTCGTCCCGGAGCAACGCGCTTCGACGTTTGCTGACCCGCGAGAAGTTTCGCAAGGGAGTTGTGCGGACCCACGCGGCCGCCATGTTTTATGAGACAGGAATTGCCAACACCGACGCAGAAACAGGTCTGCTGATCTATCTGTCTCTACTCGAACGACGCCTGGAGGTGATCGCGGACCGGGGTGTGCTCAAAGCAGTTCCGGCGCTGGAATGGAACGAGGAGTTATTCGAACTCCACGAGGCCGGAAGACATGCCGATCCGGATGCTTTGCAGAAGGCATTAAAGAAGCTTGGCGCTTTGCTGGCACGTCATCTACCTGCCACCGGGAAGAACCCAAACGAGCTACCCGATCAGCCATGCTTCGACTTGGAATGACGGTTACAGAACCGAGCGCGGTAGCGCCGGATGCAGAAGGCTACTTTGAGAACAGAAATGATTTGCTAAATGGTGCTTTGAACCTAACCGAACAAATTTTATCTAAAGGCACCTATTGCATCCGGCGCTACCGCGCTCGGTTCTGTATTGGTTTACTTGGGGCTACCGGTCTCCTCTTGTTGAATGCCATGGAGGCGATGGCTCGCGTCGGTGGCGGACAGGGCTATGGCGGTGGGGGCGGGGATGATGATGGTGGCGCTATCGCCTGGATCGTCATTGAACTCATTCGGTTTCTGGTTTACCTCACGATTGAATACCCACTAGTTGGAATTCCCCTCGACATTATCGTTGTCTGCGCGGTCATTTATTACTTCGTCAGAAAAGGCAGAAAGGGACCCACAACTTTTACAGCCGCCTCAACCTCGACCACTTTGGGACTCGGGACCCCAGTCAACCAGAGAAGTGTTGCTGCCTCATTTGAGCAGCTCCGCAGGTTTGATCCGAACTTCTCCGAAATCGTCTTCACCGATTTCGCTTATACACTTTATGCGAAGGCCCACCACGCCCGAAGGCATGGATCAAAAGAGCTGGACCAACTCTCGCCGTATCTTAGCGATGGGTCGCGAAAAGCTTTAACCCAAATGAACCCGCCGGGTCTTCAGGAAGTGAAGGGGATCATTATCGGCGCCATGCAGGTGGTGTCGGTGCGCGGCCTCGAGACGCCCTTGGTGAACGTCACTCTCGAGTTTGACGCGAATTACACGGAAGTAGTCCAGGTAAATAATCAGCCGAAGGAGATGAGCTATTACATCCGCGAGCGTTGGGACCTTGAACGAAAGCGCGACCTGTTATCGCCGCCACCGGCGCAGGCAGCCGCGCTCCATTGCCCGCGTTGCGGCGCCGCGCTTCAGAAAGACACCACAGGCGCCTGCGTTTTTTGTGGAGCAAGGATTAACAGCGGCGAGTTTCAATGGTATGTGCGTCAGGTCACGTTACTGCATCGTGAAGCCAAAGGGCCATTGCTCACTTCTGACGTTCCCGAAGTCGGCACCGATTACCCGAGCGTAGTCCAAACCGGCTTTGAAAATATTCGTGCTGCGTTTGAGAAAAGCAATCCAGCTTTTTCCTGGGGAAAGTTTCAGGCCCGTGCGCGGCTTATATTCGATGAACTGCAGGCTGCATGGTCCACGCTCGCCTGGGAGCGCGCGCGGCCACACGAGACCGACAACCTTTTCCAAATGCATCAATACTGGATCGACGCCTACAAGCGGCAACAACTTCGTAATGCGCTCGACCAGTGCACAATCACCGCGATGCAGCCGGTGAAGATAAAGGAAGACGCTTTCTACAATTCGATTACTCTGCGAATTGGGGCGCAGGGTTACGATTACACCCTGGATGCCGGTGGTCGCGTGGTCAGCGGGTCGAAGAACAACCTGCGCCGCTGGAGTGAATACTGGACATTTATTCGCAACCGTCAGGCGGACCCATTAGCGGCCAGAGTTGACTTGAATTGTCCAAACTGCGGCGCGCCGCTGAAGGTCAACAATGCGGGCGTTTGTCAATTCTGCGGCGGAAAGATAACCTCAGGAGAGTTTGATTGGGTGCTGTCAAAGATTGAGCAGGATGAA
>JBGTCM010000384.1:0-4259 GCA_041748795.1 Pyrinomonadaceae bacterium | reverse complement strand
CTATGGAGGTAAGGCGCGATTCGGGGAGTCTGTGCAGGTGCAAACCGGCAGAATCTTCGTGGTGTTGTTGACGTTATTTGCCTATGCAGTAGCACTGCGCGCGCCGGAGACAATTTTCGAGTTGGCTATTCAATACGCCTTTTCCGGTTTCGCGGCATTATCGCCGCTCTTGATTGCTGCACTCTTCTGGAAAGGAAGCACAAAGTGGGGAGCGCTGGCGGTTACTGTTTGGGTGGCCTCAGCGGTGGTCGCCGTCGCGGCGTTTCAACAAGCCGTGCCGGCGCCGGCGCCTGGACCACCAATTGTCTATTGGTCCCTGGGAGGAACGGAAATTATTTCACGAACGCCGGGAGGGACTGCCGTCTATGGGTTCATGCCGGTG
Organism: Pyrinomonadaceae bacterium; assembly: GCA_041748795.1. GTDB lineage: Bacteria > Acidobacteriota > Blastocatellia > Pyrinomonadales > Pyrinomonadaceae > PSRF01. Next base: position 3,877 of record JBGTCM010000384.1, on the reverse strand, counting down.
GTGCCGATGGTGATCATTTCGGCCCTATTGATGTTTGTCGTTTCGAAGCTGACACCTAAACCGAAACAAGCAACGATTAAGAAGTATTTCGATTTTCTAAACGCGTAAAGCAACTATCCGCAGATTACGCAGATTAAGAAAAGAGCTATTACTGCTGCTAAGCCGCCAGATGCGCCTTAACTGATTTAGCTTCCCAATCTGTGTAATCTGCGGATAGTTTTGTATAGTCTGCAAATACCTACTTCATCATCTGGTCCCGCTTGGCTTTAAACTCCGATCCCGTCTTCCATTCAGGATACTTCTCCCCCTGCGCCACGCGGTAGCCAATCATCGTCAATAACTGCGCGTCTTCAACCGCCCCCGTCAGATCCCAGTCAGGCTTAATCTCATCTGACACCTTGTGGTAGTCCTTGTTCGTGTACTCATCGCGTTTCTGTTTGCTGTAGCCCGCGTCCTTGCCTACGTAATCAATTCCGGAATCCGTGTAGAGCGCAGGCACGCCCTGCTTGGCAAATTCAAAATGATCGGAACGATAGTAGAAACCTTTTTCCGACTCTGGATCGGGATTCACCACGCGCGCCTGCGAACTCGCCGCCTCCTTCAATAGATCGATGAGCGTGCTGTTGTCATCTCCCACCATCGTTATGTCTTTCGTCCGGCCCCACTGATTAACTCCGTCCATGTTGATGTTTGCCAGCGTCTTGTTCAGCGGATAAAGCGGATTCTCGGCGTAGTACTTCGCTCCGAGCAGTCCCTTCTCTTCGGCTGTTACGGCCAGGAACAGTACTGAGCGTTTTGGCGGCGTCGCCATTTTCGTAAAAGCTTCCGCAATCTCGAGGAGCGCGGCCGTACCCGAAGCGTTGTCGAGTGCGCCATTGAAAATCTGATCGCCGGAAAGCTTCGGGTCGCGACCCAGGTGGTCCCAGTGGGCCGTGTAGACAACGTATTCATTCTTCAACGTCGGATCGGAGCCTTCCACTTTTCCCAGGACGTTTAATGAGTCGATCGCACGAAGCGTGTTCTTGACGTAGATGTTGGCTTTTGCCTTAAGTGCTACTGGTTTGAAGTCTTTCGTGACCGCGGCTTTCTTCAATGCCTCGAAATCCTGGCCTCCGGCGGTGAAGAGCTCTTTGGCGCGGTCTAACGTTATCCACGACTCGACTGCGATGCGGCTCATGTTCTTGTCAGGTCTCTGGATGTCGAAATTCTCGCGCGACCAGCTTCCCGAAACCACCTCGTAAGGATAGCCCGCTGGTCCAGTCTCATGGACGATGATCGCAGCGGCTGCGCCCTTTTGCGATGCGATCTCATATTTGTATGTCCAACGACCGTAGTAGGTCATTGCTTTCCCCTTGAACAACTTTTCGTCCAGTTTTTCAGGATCGCTCGGATCCGGAACGGCAGGGTCGTTGATCAGCATGACAATCGTCTTGCCTCTCACATCGACCCCCTTGTAGTCGTCCCAACCATATTCCGGCGCCACCACTCCGTAGCCGACAAAGACGATGTCGGAGTTTTCAACTTTCGACTCCGGAACAAAACGTCTCGAGACAGCCACGTAATCGGTCGGGAATGTCAGATCAATTTTCTTATCGCCGGCTGTGAACGACGCGGTGGCCTCGCCGGTAAAACCCGCAAGCGGCACCTTTTGAGTATAGGTGCCATCAGGATTTCCCGGCTTGAGGCCAATCTTTTGAAACTGCTCGGTAAGGTACTTGACCGAAAGCTCCTCACCCTTCGTACCTGGTCCACGCCCTTCATACTCGTCCGCAGAAAGCACTTTCGTGTGCTGCATGATGTCGTTTGCGCTGATTGCATCAAACGCAGCTTTAAACTCGGCCGGGACCGCGGGCGTCGATGCAGGCGCGCTGGTGTTGGTGCTTAGGTTGGTTTGCGGCGCCTGTGTACATGCGATGGCCAGCGCAAACAAAGCAGTGAGCAAGGCGAGAAAGATGATCTGCTTCTTCATTTGGAAGTGCCTCTCTTTGGGTACGGCGTCAGCGCCGCTTTGGACCTCAGTTGAATTGGGGGTTTGAACGGAATGTTTCTAAGCCGAAAGCGGTAGGCAAGTCAACCATGAAAGGAGTCGAGCTTGGACGGATTACTGGGCTCTTCGCGGATTTCTTGCCATTCCGCAGTTGGCCGATTTACGTTAGCGAGGTCAGTAAGTCTAATGCCATCTAGTTTGTCCCGGATGAATTCCCCAACCGTAACGTCCGTCGTTCTGTTGCCCCAACTGGGGCTGCGGCTGAAAAGCCCAGGGTTGCCGCCGTTGCGGCGGCTACCCTGGGTATCAGACCAAAATTGACCCAACCCTGAAAGGGGTTGCGTCATGTACTGGAGAAACCTCATGCCTCAATCTTTATCTGCCGTCTACATTCATCTGGTCTTCTCTACCAAACATCGACAACCGTTTTTGCGCGACCTAAACCTGCGGAGGGATTTACATTCATTCCTCGGCGGCACATCGAAGAAGCTCGACTGCCCACCAATCATCATTGGCGGCGTTGAGGACCATGTTCATATCTGCGGCAAATTCGGCAGAACGATCACGCAAGCGGATTGGGTCAAAGAGCTGAAGCGGGTCTCGAACCTGTGGCTTAAGGATGAAGGAGGTTTGAGGGACTTTGAATGGCAGGCTGGTTACGCAGATTTTTCGGTGAGTCAATCAAACTTAGAGGAGGTAAGAAGGTACATTGAAAATCAGGAAGCGCATCATCGCAAGATGACTTTCCAGGATGAGGTTCGCGGCCTCTTGCGGAAGCATGACCTGGTTTGGGACGAACGCTACTTGTGGGAGTGACGCAACCGCGTTGCGGTTGGGTTCATGTACACAACTTAACCCAGGGTAGCCGCGAAGCGCGGCAACCCTGGGCTGTAAGCCGGAACCCCTTCGGGGTATAAATCAGCCGAAGCAATACAGTCGCCCGTCCTGCGATCCGATTACGACACGGCCGCGCCCGATCGCCGGGGACGCAGACAGCGGTGAGCCGGCAGTAAACTCCCAAAGCTTCGCGCCGCTATTCACGTCCAGCACATAGAAGCGGCCATCGTTAGAGCCAACATATACGCGTCCACTCGCGATCGCTGGTGACGACTCCACACGCGCCCTCGTGGCAAAGGTCCACGCGATGTTTCCTTCGTGGGTCAAACCGTGGATCAACTTGTCCCGCCCTCCAACCACGACGCGTGAGGAAGTGACCGCCGCCGATGAGTAAAACGGGAATTTTCGTTCAGGGTGTTGATAGCGCCAGGCGACGCTGCGGTTGGCCAGGTCCACCATCAATACTTCGTTGTCGAATGTTCCGTAGTATGCCGCAGTTCCCCGAAGCGCCGGAGAAGCCCCGGTGTAAGCGCCGGATGAGATAGTAAACATCTCCTTCCCATCGGAGATGCGGATAGCTCGAAACACTTCGTCGCATCCAGCGAGATAGGCGAGGCCGCCCGCAACACTCGGCGTCGAGTGCACCGGACCGTTGGTCCTCACCTTCCACAGTAAGGCGCCGTTGCGCGTCGAAAGACAATATAGGTTCTGATCGTAGGAACCGATCAGGATTCTGTCGCCCACGACTACAGGGGACGATTTGATCTCGTTGTCAGTCTTAAAAGCCCAAAGCTTCTGGCCGTTTGTCGCATTGACCGCGTTCAACCATCCGCCCAGGTTTCCGATGTAGACCACGCCATTGCCGTATGCCGGCGACGATTCTCCGATCGGTGAATCCGTGGAAAACTTCCAGAACACCTGGCCGTTGTCCAGGTTCAGGGCCACCAGCTCGCCTTTTTGAGAACCGACAAAGACCGTCCCACCAACAATCGCTGCCGACGATTCAATCGAATCACCGGCTTCGTAAGTCCATAACTGCTTCAATGAGTTTGG
>JBGTCM010000383.1:0-4265 GCA_041748795.1 Pyrinomonadaceae bacterium | reverse complement strand
GGAGCATAACCGTTGGCCCCAGCGGCGCCGATGATGTCGTCCTGGTCCACGCCGTCGCCGCTGATGCCGATTGCGCCCACGAGGACGCCGTTTTTATAAAGCGGCACACTGCCTGGAAAGATCTGAATGCCATTGGGAAGGCTGGCGATTGAGGTGCACCGCACATTAGCGCCGCCGATGGCCGCCTGGAAATTTGTCTTGATCAAATCGAGTTGAAGTCCGACGTTGAATACACTCCACTGGTTGAGTTCAGTGCTAAACGGACCGGCGGCGGTGTCGTTAATTCCGTCTGGGAAAAACGGCCGGTGGAGAAACCCCGTGGCGCGATCGCTAAACGCGGTTGAGCCGTCGAGCTTAATTCCATCTGCGTTGGCCCTGCTCACATACGATGCGAAACCTGCACCGCTAAGAGTTGAACCGGCGCCGGCGCTCGAAAAAAATGCCGCCGTCCTTGCTTTCTGAACCGAAACGTCAAACCCAAAAACCGGGGCATCCTGCTGGCGGAAAAGACCGAGCACGACTCCATTAGTATCCACGACGGCGATGGAGACCCGCGCGTTACTACCAAGCGGCTGACGAATAGCCGCGCGGGTAATGTTTGCCTGCTGCGCCGCGTGGGAAATGATCAGATTGACGTCGCTGGCCGTGAGCGCATTGGCGCCACCTGAGGTACCGGCGATAAAAGGAAAGAAGCGCGGATCCGATTCACCGGCGATGCCGCCGACAGTTGCGGTTGTGAAGGCCGAGGGCTGTGCGGCGCGAATCGGAAATAAAGGATCGACCGCACCCGGGAGACTGATGAATGGAATCGCAGTTGGCTGCAATGCGGCCGCGTTTACAAACGGCAGCCGAATACCGTTCACCAGGATGTTGTCGCCCCTGATAGTCGAGGAAGGTTCGAAGGATCGAACCGCGGAAAGTGCGATGATTTCTTCAAACGGCTGGTCAAAGTCTGACGGGTCGCGATCGATTCCATAAACGCCGTCTCCCTCAATTCCCACGCCGCCCTGTGCAATTCCATTCTTGTAGATCGGAACGCCGCCAGGATCGGCCGAGAGTCCTAAAGGCAGGCCGGGTATCTTGATGTCTGAGCAGGGAAGTGATGAGTACTGAACGCCGTAGAGTGGTCCACCAGCTTGAAAGGAAACGCCGGGAGGAAAGTGTTCCTGGATGATGAACCCGGCCGTACGGGTGGTAAAGGCGTTTCCGGAAGTACTGAAAAGAGCTGCCGTGCCTGCTTTTGAAATTGCGCCGAGCGTTGACGGCAGGCGAGTGCCTTCAAGACCAACCGGAACGAGGCCGGTGATTGGGTCCGGTGTTTGCAGTGGTCCACCACCGCGAATCTGCATCATGCTGGGTGCGCCGGTCATACTAAACACGCCGAGCACGTTGCCTTCGCGATCAGTCACGGCCACTGTCACAAGTTTGTTGAGCGCCACCGCAGCGGAAACTGCCTGGGCGATAATCGTCTCTACCTCGCCAGAGGTTAGTGTCCCGGCTGTAATCGGATTTATCGCAATGTGGGGACCTGGACCTGGGGTTGGTACCGCGCCTGGATCATCGGGCGGTCCGCCACCAATGTGTCCAATACCCACGCGTACGCGGTTGCTGGCATTTCCTTTGTAGTGGATGCGGACCAGCACGTCGCCGAGGTCGTCCAACTGCGCGTCCAGTCTTACCACTACCGACGTGGCCCAACTCTGATCCGGCACGGGCCCAACGTACTCAACTTTTAAAGGATGGACTTGACGTGACTCGTCCTCGGCGTCCGCCGTAACAGTTTCTGGTCCTTCGCCCGCAGCCAACTTCAGGTTTCCGGCCATGAGCATGATCCGCGTGCGATTGTCAGCGGCGAACGCAATCGTCGCGATGGGCGAGAAGGGCTCGCGTTTGCTCGTTACTGAGTCAATAACGATGCCGCGTGTGGAATCGGGCGCACTAAACAACACCGGGCGAGCCGACTGTGCCAGCACGATTTTTGAGTGGTCGAAGCCAAAGATCGGCAGCGCGAGTAGGCAAAGCGTAAAGAACAATCGAACGGAGAAATGTTGGTGACAATTCCGCATGATAAATGGCGCGTTCCTATGAGAACGGATCATCACGACAACTCTCGTTAGCTGACTGCGAACGTGCACGACAATCTATCACAAAAGCCAATCGGGCTAGATCCTTTATTGGTCGGTGTTAGGAAGCTCTGCATCAGTTGAGGATGGTAGACGCGCGGCTCTGCCGCCGCACAGTGCGGTAAGGCTCTGCCTTACCGGCCCGGTACTCTTCTCCCCTTTTCCTGAGGCTGAGCCTCAGGAAAACAAACTCGGAGGGACATCTCCGGTAAGGCAGAGCCTTACCGCACTGTGCGGCGGCAGAGCCGCGTTGTAGTCGCCACTCAAACCCACTACACACAATAAAACGCTTGACTCTACTCGCGGAGCTAAACTACTTTTCAGTCAACATCTTTTCGGACAAACCAGAGTAAGCGGTAGCCGCGTTTCCGCGTTTCGTTGACGAGAGCCCATAATGACGAACCCAAGCGTTATCTCCGGCGCTTGTGGCCACAATGTCATGTGTGGCGGTGATTTCGGCTGGGTCTTGGGAAGAAGGCGCGAAGTTCAGAATTCAACCTTTACGTTGTGCTTCGGTGCGAGCAAGCTAAAGCTTGAACTCTGAACTACTCTCTTTCGCAAAGATAGGATGCTGAAAATAGAAACAACCCCCGTCATTTCCCGCCTTCTGCTTTTCGCTGTGATAGGCCTGGGGTCAGTTGCGATCGTTATGGCCCAGGGCTCAGGCCGTCTGAAAGGAACGGTTCGCGTAGCCTCTGGAGCACCCGTTCCGAATGTCCAGATCCTGGTGACTAATCAGGTCAACGGCAAATGGCAACGCATGCGCACCAACAGTGAAGGGAAGTATTCATTCCAGTTGCCCGCCGGCGCTTATCGTTTGCGACTAAACGCTCCGCATCGCGCAAAGTTTGAGAGCGGCAAAGACTACGGCGAGTTTTCAATTGCCAAAGGGGAGATACTCGAGAACGTAATCGTGGAGCCCGGTAAGGAGATGATCGTAGATATTCCGTTGGACCAGGAACTGGTTAAAGGGATACCGAAAGAGCCGGGTGATAGACCAACCGGGCATGCCGGAGAGGAAACAGTACCTTCCGAGCCGCAAACCGATCCGACACGACGCGAAGCACGTGATCGATGGCGTATTGGTTTCCCTGAATACGATCGCTATGGCGACCGCGCGGCTCGTGGTCGAGATATTCCTTTTACGCGCGGACGCTGGTGGGACCCGTATAAACAGAGCGTTTTGAAAGGAGACTACCCGATAAAGGGCAATAATCTTTTCATGATCCTGTCGGCGGTGAGCACTTCCACTATCGAGCAGAGACGGGCGCCAACATCCTCAGGCGTCAACACAGACGAACCCGTTAGCGCGGAATTCTTCGGCCAACCGGAACAGCTTGCCGTTAACCAGACTCTTCAATTTAGTTTTGAATTGTTCCACGGAGATACGACGTTCAAGCCGCGCGATTGGGCCATCAAGATCTCGCCGACCTTCAGTATTCCGAATTATCTCAACGCGCGGGAGAATGGCGTCGTGAATATCGACGTCCGCCGCGGCACCAATCGAACGGATACGCACATCTCATTTGAGGAAGCGTTTGCCGAAGTAAAGCTTGCAGACATAAATGCCAACTACGATTTCATTTCCGTGCGCGCCGGCATTCAGCCGTTCGTCTCCGACTTTCGCGGTTTCATTTTTTCCGACAATAATCTTGGCTTTCGTTTATTCGGCGCGGCTGACAACAATCGCATCCAGTACAACGCCGCATACTTTTCGATGCTGGAGAAGGACACGAACAGCGGGTTGAATCGCTTCGACACGCGCCATCAGAATGTTTACATCGCCAACGTTTTCAGGCAGGACTTTATTCGCAAGGGCTACACCATCCAGGGAAGCCTGCATTACAACGACGACCGCCGGGGCGTTGAGTTTGATCGCAACGGCTTTCTGGTCCGTCCTGCCTTAATCGGAGACGTGAGGCCGCATGCCATCAAAGTGGGGTACCTGGGAATCAGCGGCGACGGTCACCTGGGTCGCTTGAATCTCTCGCATTCTTATTACTACGCGTTCGGTCGCGACGACCGGAACCCGATAGCCGGCCAGGACGTGCGTGTGAAGTCGCACATGGCCGCGGTGGAAGCGTCGGTCGACAAAGATTACATCCGATTGAAAGGATCGTTTTTCTGGGCGCAGGGCGATTC
>JBGTCM010000382.1:0-1582 GCA_041748795.1 Pyrinomonadaceae bacterium | reverse complement strand
GGCTCGACGCCGCTTTTTCTTTCGCTAGTGCTGAGCCAAGGCCCGCCCTGTTCGCCCGGATATCTCAAATCGAAGCACAAAGCGGCGTCGAGCCGCCGCACTCCAAAATACTAACTTCGTCGTCTGACCCGACGTCTTGGTTTAGGCTTAGCGGGCGTCTTCGGCGCACTCACCGAGTCTGCCTCCTTCTTCGGTTTCATCTGTTGTTGTATCAGCTCCACGACCATCTGTTGCGGAAACTCAGCCCTAAAAGTTATTTCATCGCCTTCGGGGTTGATAGCCAGGTTCTTCAACATTGCCTGCACAACGGGATCCTTGGTCGAGCTGCCTGCATATGCGAGCAAGCCCGTTATCAAGTTGCTGATGATTTTTGCCGTGTCAGGATTGTCTTCATTCATCGCGCCGCGAAACATGAAATTGGTCGCATCCATTGTCACCGCCGCATAGAAGTCGCCAAGCTTCGTATCGAAGCGAGGCGTACGCTCAGTCGATTCCGTGCCCATCAAGCCAAAGCTTTTTGCAAACGAACGCCAGGGTCTTCCAGCAACGCTGATCAGCGCGCTCGAGTCTCTAACCAGCGAATTCAAAGTTTCGGCGCTGATGCGGTCCTTCCCATCGCCGGCATCGATCGCGGCGCGCAAGTATCCAGGCGTACCGACGGCGATAGTATTCCCGTTAAGAGCGACTATCCCGACTTCCGCGAAGCCACGCAGGAAAGGATTCTTTTCCGCTTCTTTGGCGATCGGATCAATCGTCATCAAGCCCAGGGTCTTCGCTCCATACGTCTCGTCGCGAAGTTGTCCCCCCGAGGCCATTCGTGCCAATGCGATCAGCGACTCCGCATTGATATCACCGCCGGCTACGATCAAAGCCTCCGGTGGTTGAAACTTTAGTTCGGCGGTGGGTTTTTTGAACCGCACGGCCACCACAATGTACTGAACCGCTTTCGGATCCACGCCGAAGTTTGTCTTAACTCCCTCGAACTCCTTCCGCATACCTTCAACGTCTTTAGCCGGCAGTACCTTCGGCACAACTTCGTTGAGAATACGCTGCGGGTTGATGTAGATGAGCGTATCCGCGTCAGGTAGGTTTGACAGGGAAGTGATGGTGTTCTGATTCGCGGGTGTTGTAAGTGGTGCGGAAGCCGGCGTTAACTGTGGATTACCGGCTTGATTCTGGGCCTGTGTAAATCCAAATGACGTTAACGACAGGAAGAGAACTACTGGAAAAAAGAAAAGTCTTCTCACGATTGGGAAACCTCCATACCGAGTTTTGCTGCTGCCCTAATTTGTAGGGGTGTCACTCCGTAGGCACCCCGTCTTTCCGCGCGATCCGGGGCGCCCACGGAGTGACGCCCATACAAATCAGGGACTACGCGAGTTTTGCCTATCTTCACACAATCGGATCGTGTTAGTCAGCAGTTTAGATCCGGTGAAGGGTGGGCTTGGTGAATTCGTTTGTGACATTACCGGTGTTTAGAGTTGAAACCGGTTCAAATAAAAGAACATGTGCCTCTTCATCAGCCACGGGACGATGCTCGACGCCTCGTGGTACTACGATGAATTCGCCTTCTTCCAGCCAC
>JBGTCM010000381.1:0-16756 GCA_041748795.1 Pyrinomonadaceae bacterium | reverse complement strand
TGCACGTTCTTGCCCGCATCTTCTTCCAAATGAAGTCGCGTTATCGCGATGTTCTTCGGCTTCCATTCCACCGGGTGGCCTGCATCATCGCGCTCAGCCGTCATGATTTCCAGTTGGCCGTTGGCGGAAAACGGCTGATCGAATTGTGAGATTTGATAACCCTTCGGCAAGTCAGGATAGAAATAATTCTTGCGAGCAAAGATTGAACGGTTATTGATGTGTAGGCCCAAGGCGAGTGCAGCCCGGGCACCGAGTTCGATAACTTTGCGGTTTAACACAGGCAATGCGCCAGGCAAACCCAAACAAACCGGACAGGTATTCGCATTAGGGTCGTCGCCAAATCGCGTTGAGCAACTACAAAAGATCTTTGACTCAGTACTCAGTTGAGCATGAATCTCCAGGCCGATTACTGTCTCCCACGTATTAGTCATTCCTCAGTTGTTCGTTGTCAGTGGTCGTTAGTCAGTTGTTCGCGGCGCAGTTTAGTGAAATTTCGTGTTACTTCGTGGATGATCTTTTCTGCAATCGGAAACCACGATCCACGAATCACACTAATCAACACGAAATGCTTTCTGCCTTCTGAGGAGATCTCCCGTTTAGAGTAGGCACTTGTGCCCTCGCCGAGCGGACAAGTCCGCATTCTAAACGACGATGGAAAGCTCGTCGTCCTCATTGGACTTGGAGCGCTGAACTACCCGCCCTTACCGCCGCAGCCACCCAGGCGCAACGCCCGCGCGGCGTGCTTCTTCTTCCAGTTCTCTCCACCTGGCGTTTAGACCGGCACGACCCGCTGCAAGATCGTTGAACCGCGTAATCAATTCACTTCGTTCATACGAATAATCGTAAGCTGCCGACGACCCGAACACGGTCACGTTTGGCAAGATGCCTACGCCCACGCCCAGCGATCGATGTGTGCCACCGAAACCTCCAACATGTGAACGATGACCGAAGGGAGAGCGACCTACTGGATTAATAAATACCCGTCCCCGTGTCGCTCCACCGCCGAAACCAACACGCCCGGAAAGTTGTGGTCCTATCCCTCGTGGTGCAACGAAAACACCTGGTCGTTGTCCGCGATGACCCGGGAAATGTCTCCCTCGCCCTACACTACCGAATGAGCCGCGCCCAACGTTCCCGAATGAAATGAACGGTATGATGCTGGTTGCTGTTGCAAACGATCCACCCCAGCCTGGGTAGGACACCTCCTCCAGCCTGGTTCGGACGTATCTAATCTCAGCGTCCAGTGCCATCATTTCAGTTTTCAGGTCATTGGCTCGCCCGCGCCAGTACTCTTCCGACTGTTTCTCCACAGCGAGGCGTTTATGCAGTTCGCTTTGGGCCATAGCCGAAGCGGCCTCGGCCTGCTTACGCGACTCCTCCAGAGGCGGCAGTCCCAGCTCCTTTACCCTTTTCTCATAAGCTTGTTCACTAGCGATGCGGCGACGCGTCGCAGCCTCGAGGTCTCTGTTGGTAATCGTCTTTCTGGCGGGCAAAGCCTTCACTCCCGATGGCTCCAAAGTCGGGCTGTGTAATTGCGCTCGGCGCAGAAAAGCTCCATTAGGCTCATTGTTGGCCTTCTCGGTTGCAGCAACATCGATCGTCGACATCTGCAGAGTGATTTGAATTCCCGCTTGAACTTCGTAAGTGAGTGTCGACGGTGTAACGACAAAGCGGGAAGGAATCTCGAGACGCCTTCCATCTCGCATTACAATGGTATAGGCGCTCACGCTGGCCGCAACCAATACGACCAACACACTAATTGAGAGAATTCGACTAATGACGCGATGTACTTGGCGGACAGTGCACATTGCTGTTACTCCTTGAAGCGATTTCGTTCTGTCCGGGGAATTGAGTCTTTAGTATAGCATCCACTGAAATCCGGTTTCGACTCCCGGTGGAGCGCAACAGCAGAAAACCTTTGCCAATCCACTAACCGGGGTGATATACACTTGCTTCGGCCCCCGGTTTTACCTCGCTGATATGCGGACGTCTTGTTTCTCGCACTTGCGACCGCTTGGCTATCAACAACTAACTAAGGAGAAGAACACCAATCATGGCAAAGACTCTTTGCAAGATTTTAGGAGTTATTTTCTTGCTAGTGGGAATTGCGGGTTTCGCGGCGCCTACTTTGATGGGTTTCCATCTAACGCCGGCCCACAACCTCGTTCATCTTCTTTCCGGCGCGATCGCTCTGTATCTCGGTTTTTCCGGATCGCTGTCTGCGGCCAAGACGTTCTGTTTGGTTTTCGGCATCGTTTATTTGGGATTGGGCATCCTGGGTATGGTGTTGGGTGATGCGTCCAATAATCGAATGTGGCATGTAGGACCGCTGGAACTGGCAATGACTGACCACGGACTGCATATATTGCTGGGCGCTGTTTTTCTTGCCGGCGGGCTCTTTACAAAGAACCCCTAAAACAACGATACTCCCCTAGCCGATTTTAAAAGCTTCAGGTTGCACGGTCTGACTCTGTAGGTGACGCGCAAGCGTCCATGAGCCGGGAAGCCTTGCAACCTGATTCATTTTCGAAGGACGTAGTTTGATTGTTCTTCGCATTGAGCTTTATCGCTACCCTTTCCCAACTCCTCGCGATCGAATATAGCCGCGGATTAACGCAGACGGACGCGGATTGGAATAAGCGTAGGCCGTTTCGTGGACTCCAGTGCGCTGTAGGGACAGTGACGGCAGTCGTTATCGCAGCAGTACCCACGACGAACGTGGTACGAAGCCGTAAAGACGAAAGCGGTTCCCTCCAGGTAGTAGTCAAGACCTTCGATCAACTGCGGCGACGCGCTTGTGTCTTGCGAAGTTCGCTTTTGTTCTTCAGCGATGCGCGCGAGGCATTTTGGACAACAGCAGTCACGACCTTCATCGATCTCCACCCTCGGCAGACCTTCACACCAGCAGCCCGCGGCGTTCTTCGCGCCACAGCCAAAGGTTTCGCCGCAGATCGAGCAAATCTTCTGAGCTACGTTATTCATGCAGCGTAAACAAAGCGGCACCAGTCCAGGTACTAACGGCCTCGCTAATCAATTACAGAACCCAGCGCGGTAGCGCGGGATGCTTAAGGTAACAAGCATGAAAAGCTTCTTTATTCTCAAATAGCCTCAGGGATCCCGCGCAACCGCGCTGGGTTCTGTACTCGCGGATTCGCCGCCTGATGTGCGGAAGCGGCTATGCCCTTTCGGTCGAGCTTTCCCTTAATCCCAGGGCTGCGCCCGCGGGGCGTAGTCCCAAAATCAAACGCCGGAAATTACGGCGGGGCACAGCCACCGCTTCACATCAGACGGCAGAGCCGCTAACGAGTGCTCCCGTTCAGAACCTAAACTTAACGCCTCCGCGTCCCATTGCCCCGGGTGCGCGGAACCCGTTTTCAAAATACTCCTGGTTTAAAATATTCTCAGCGCCGCCGAACAGAGTCATGGCCACGCGGTCATTTAGCGACTTCTCGTAACTCAGAAACAAGTCGACCTTGGTGTAGCCGTCGAAGGTCAAATCCACGGGAAACACGCGACTGATGTACTCGCCGGTGTGGTTAACATCCAGACTCACCAGGAACGCCCGGTGTCGTTGCGATGCAGTGAGGCCAAACATATGTTTCGGCGTTACGAATTGCGGCAGCGATCCGCCCCCGGGAACAAATCGATCAGCATTTGTGTAAGTGTAGGAAGATCTAATCGTGGTGCCGCGAAACGGGGCAGCTTCAAGGTACGTTTCGAGCCCACGCGAGATACCACCGGGAAAGTTCAAATAGCCTCCCGTACGATCGAGGCCTAACGGGTCAGGATCGCCCGCCGGGTTGAAAAAACTCCGAAAGTCTTTAAAGTCGATTACCCGCTGAAGGCGCGTGTAGAAGTAAGTAAAACCAAAGGCCACTTTATTATTGGCTACCCGCTGGTCCAAACCTCCATCAACTGCAATTGACTGCTCGGCACGAAGCGTCGGGTCGCCAAAACGAACGAAGCTATTCTGAAAAGCCCCTTCACCAAAGCGTTCAAATAATGAAGGAGCACGAAAGCCATTACCGATATGTGCGCGCAGCTTCGTCCCGGTCGACTGAAAGAAGTAGGCGACGGATCCATCTCCCGCAACCGAGCTCTTCGCATCCATCTGGCCGAGGAAGCCGGGGCGATCGGCAGAGCGTATTTTGAACCACTGCTTACGAGCGCCGACAGAGATTTGCAAGCGTCCGTCGAGCAAGACGATCTGGTCCTGCGCAAAGAGCGCAAAGGTGCGTTGCCTATCGGTCGTTCCAGGCGGTGCGCCAAAGGCGGACATGAACCGTTGAAATAACGATTCTCTTTCAAACTCGAAACCGCCAGTCAACAAGTTAGATTTTCCCACACGAGAGTTCGCCCGCACGTCGAGCGTGTCGGTACCTCCGTTGTTAAGACTCGTAAATTCGAATTCGCCAAACGGCACCAGCGCGATGAAACGCGGATCGAAGTCCGGTCCATTGTAATTCCTTCGTCGCGTCGAAACTTTTTGATAGGCGAGCGTGTACGAAAGGTCCGGGTTGATGCGGTGCGTAAATCTAATTGACGCTGCCCAGATTGAGTTTCTTCGCCCCTGGTCCGGGTTGTTGAAGTCCGGATGAAACGTGACTCCTTCGACCGCGCGCGGAAATTGTTGAGTTGAAGTGAATGCCCCTGCCAGCGGTTGAGGACTGTTGTTGGTTATTGCGTTTGATGTGGTCCCATAGAAGTTGGCAGCCAGGTCGACCGATGGCGACAACGAAACCTGAAAACGCCCGGCCCCCGAAGTGTTCCCATACATGTCCTGGCCGTCGACTCCATCGCGGACGTCAAGCCGAGTCAACCCAAAACTGAAGCCGGCATGTTGGCGAATTCCGCCGGAGCCTTGTACGCGACTGCGAAACAGTCCCAGACTGCCGGCTTCGAAGCCTGCTTCAAAGCGAGGTTCGCCCGCGCCTGGCTTGGGAACCAGATTGACAACTCCACCAATAGCGTTTGTTCCGTAGATCGATGACCCTGACCCGCGTAACAGTTCTATTCGATCAAGATCGTTGGCAGTCAGATCGGTGATGAAAGGCAAGGCAGATCCGTTGATGTCTGCTGAATCTCTAACTCGCAGGCCGTCGATCAGTAAAGCAGTGTCAAAGTTGCGCTGGCCGCGAAACCTCAGCGAGGTAACGGCGCCAGGGGAACCTTGTTGCTGGACACGCAAGCCCGGTGTTCCGCGTAGTGCCTCCGCCAAAGAAACCTCGCGCTTACTTTCGATTTCCTGGTCTTCGAGGATGGTCACGGCTTTGGACACCTCGTCCGCGCGTTGGGGAATGCCTGCGGCAATGACAACCACGTTTTCTTTTACCGAGGCGATAGGAAGGCTGAAATCCCTTGTCACGGGATTTCCCTCAAGTTGAATTTCTTCAGAAGTGACAGCAGCAAAGCCCGAGACGTTAACCTCGAGGATGTAGCTTCCATTCTTCACGTTTTCAAAGGAATAGTCGCCGTTTAGATCTGTCTTAGCGATGAGCTGCAGCCCAGTCCTCGAGTTGAGGCGGACTTCCGCTCCGGCAACTGCTCTTCGCTGCTCGTCAGTGACAAGGCCTTTGATTGTGACACTACCCTCCCTGTCTCTCTGGGCATAAGCATTTGTCTGAGTGATGAGTATCACGAGCATCACCAGGATGTTCGCAGAGATAAACCTGTGTCTATTTTTCATGTTAGCTTCTCCTGCCCGACGCAGTGCGAGCTGAAATTGACGCCGTCGAGATGTCCTGACTTGCGGGTTGAAGAGCAAGGATGAAGGCGAAGGGTTAAGGATAAAATCCTTTCACCGGACCGCCATCTAAGTATCCTTGTCCAGCGTCAACATGCGCCTTCCCAGGATCCGGACTCTTGCGGAGATTGAAGGGTAGTCATCCTTCATCCCCCCGCCTTTCATCCTTCCTTCTCCCAGTGGCTGGTTGCATGTGAGTCACCGCTTACAGTTGCGCGGGCAGTGGCGGACTTTCACCGCCTTCCCTCGACGCCGTTTGTATTTGGTACCTGACCGTTACAATGTCGCAGACCTATGTCTGCGCTACATGCACCGGCGTAATTCTAGGCACACCCGAAACCGGATGTGCGTCGACCAAAACATCTACCGAAAACACCTCTTTAAGAAGTTGCGGCGTTAGCACTTCGCGCGGTTGGCCAAATGCAACACTCCTGCCGTCCTTCATCAATAAAACGTGATCTGAAAACTCCGCCGCCAGATTGATGTCATGTGTGATCACCAGTGCGGCATGTCCACTGTCACAGCGTTTTCTCACCAGCGACAGGATCGTCGCCTGATGGGCCAGGTCCAGATTTGCTGTGGGCTCATCTAGCAGATACATTTTCGCTTCCGTTGCCAGTGCCCGCGCTAGTACAGCACGCTGCCGCTCGCCGCCAGATAGTTGGTTCATCGGTCGCGAACCAAAGCTGTCCAATTCAGTCTCGCGCAAGACCTCCTCTGCTACTTTGAGATCGCGCTCCGATTCCCACCCCCATTTTCCAGACCCGGACCAGGCGTAGCGCCCTCCAAGCGTGTATTCCAAAACGGAAACCGGGAATGCGAGCGGCGCCTCCTGGGTGACGACCGCAATACGCCTTCCAATCGCTCGGCGGGCGTAAGAACCAAGCGGTTTACCTTCGAGAAGGATCTCTCCGTGGGAAGGCCGCAGGGAACCATTTAGTGCGCGTAACAGCGAAGATTTTCCGGCGCCATTCGCTCCGATAATGGCGGTTAAGTCTCCCGGCGATAGACGCATCGATACATCGCGGACGGCCTGCCGCTTTCCATAAGCGATACTGACGTGTCGTGCTTCGAGCATTTCTAACACCTAACTCGCGGGGTTGGATTTCCGTACCTTCCTTCGCCAGAGCAGTACATTCAAATAGATTCCAGACAACGCAGACAAACACGCCAGGGCCGAAATCGACACGAGCAACGGCACCTGCCAACTGCCGGCAAAAAAATAGAAGTGCGCCTGTCGAAAATACCGACTAAGCGCCCTTGCCGGTGGAGCTTTAGTTACATTTCCCGTTTCCGCATCGATGAACAATGACTCCGCACCCATGCCTCCAATGGCTTGATAAACTGGACGACCTTCGCGCATCAACAGAGTCAGAGCGGTGGTGGGCAGATTTCGCCCCGCAAAAGCATTCGCACGTTGCATAGCTTCCGCGGGGGTAATAGTCACACGCCCGGGCGATATCTTTTCGATACTGCCGCCCTCAACCGCGTTGGGCCATGCGTACAGCAATCCGCTCGAAGCCCACGCAAAGACAGGAATAGCCACAATTAATCCGAGCCAGATATGTATGCGGTAGATTAGAGATTGCATATTTTTGAACTGATGCAGTTTGACTTCACGCAAGCAATTACAGAACCCAGCGCGGTAGCGCGGGATCCTTTAGGCTACGCAACCTAAATCAATTAAGCCTTTGTGCTGCTTGCCGTCTCCAGCATCCCGCGCTACCGCGCTGGGTTCTGTAATTGGTCTGCGAAACTACAGGTATTCATATTCTTGACCTCAGCTCAGCGTACAAAAGTTTGGGCTACCCTATGGTCCCCTGCCGTTTGAGCAAGTAAATGAACAACGGCGCTCCGATTAATGCCGTGATTGCTCCAACTGGAAGTTCGCGAGGCGCAATCAACGTGCGCGCAACTGTATCGGCAACAATCACAAAGCTTGCCCCCACCAAAGCCGATGCGGGAATAATCATCCGATTGTCGCTGCCGAATGAGAGTCGGGTCAGATGCGGCACCACAAGCCCCACATAACCTACTGAGCCACTCGACGCGACCGAGGCGCCCACTAACAAACTTGCCACCAGAAACACAGTCAATCGCACACGCTGAACTTCAACGCCAAGATCGAAAGCATCTCGCTCTCCAAGCATCATCAGGTTCAGTGAACGGGCGTTTATCGTAAGAATAGCGACGCCAATCAACGCCGCCACGAGCGCCACTCCCAGCAGACTCGTCGTAGTGCCGGAAAGATCACCTAAAAGCCAGAAGGTAAAAGAGCGGATTCTCGTCGCATCCATCAGGGTCGTGATGAAGACAATCGCCGATGACAAAAATGTCGTCACGATCACACCCGCAAGTATCAAACGCTCTGGTGTCGCTCCGGTACTGCTCCGCGCCAGCCGGTAGACAAGGAAGGTCGCAGCTAGCGCGCCGCCGAATGCCATCACCGGCCGGCTCCATTCATGAGCACCAAAAAATACGAGCGCGACCATCGTTCCCACGGCCGCGCCGTTTGAAACACCGAGTAGGTATGGTTCGGCGAGCGGATTTCGCAGCAGTGCCTGATACGCCGCGCCGGCCGTAGCGAGGCAAACACCAACCGCGCCGGCCAGCAGTATCCGCGGGATGCGAATTTCGAAAAGAATCGCGTACTCTTCTGGCGACAAGCCGCATTGCGAAATCCCGGTTAATGCGCAAAGCGAACCCAGAATCGGCAGCCGCTGACTGCCCAGAACCGAAGCCGTCAGAAGAACGGCGAAAAGCAACAGGAGCAGCAAGCCACACACAAGCATAGTGCGACGGAATGTCGCCCGACCGGCAGTGATAGTTCGTGTTTGGTCCATCATTAGACTACTTAAACACTTCCGGGTGCAGCGCTCGCGCCATCTGCTCCAGGCCGTCGAGTAATCGCGGGCCTGGCCTGGAAAGAAGGTCGCCGTGGATTTTGTAGACGCGATTGTTGCGAGCCGCTGGGGAATTCTTAAGCGACAAGGCGACCGTAGTGTTTCCCATTGAACCGTCCGTCGGCAAAATAATTGCTTGCGGCTGTGCTGCCAGCGCTGCTTCGTCACTGTAACGCGGAAAACCACTTGCCACATCGGCAGTTACCGAGACACCGCCCGCTCTACGAACTAAGTCAGTCAGATAAGCATCACGACCTATGGTGTAAAGCGGTTCGCCCGACACCTGGTAAAAAACTCTGATTGGCTGAGCCTGCTTCGTCGCAGTTTCAACAGCGGCCGCGCGGTTTTGTAGTTCGCTAACGACCGTTCCTGCTCGTTTCTCTTCGCCCAGCAACTGGCCGAGGTTGTTCATCGAACGGAAAACTTCGTCAAGAGTTTTTGGATTGGTGACGTAAACAGCAATCCTGTGATTGTCGAGTTGTCTCGTAAAAGCTTGGAGTTGTGATGCGGTTGAAACCAGGACCACCTGGGGCTTCAAAGCGATGATGCGTTCGATGCTTGGATGAAGCGTGTCGCCCACCTTCGTGATGCTTTTAGCTTCGACGGGGTAGTCACAGTAGGTTGTGTTTCCAACCAACCTATCGCCGGCGCCGAGTGCAAACACAATTTCGGTGAGATTTGGAGCAAGTGAGACAACGCGATTAATTCTCTCGGGGAGGGCAATTGTTCGCCCCTCGTCGTCGACAAAGGTTCTCGTCGCCGCACTCAATTCAGACGTGGTGATCGGAGGGCGGTTCGCACACGAAAACACCGTCCACATCGCACAACAAACCAACAGCCACGTGGCCGCCCGTCTCAGTCTGGGGTTTGAGGTGTGGTGTCTAAACAAAAGTCCCGCCGATTCTCGCTCCTTTGCGAAAAAGGAACAGGCGGCGGGACTTCAATCTTGGTATTAGGGGCCCGTGCTGCCTGAACGCCTTTCCGCGAGCGTTCGAAAGCTGCAAAGCCTCTGGGCAGGTCTCCTGACTTAGAGGCTCGACAGTATCGCAGTCTTCGGTCTTCTGGAGACCGTTAGACCGCGATCCTGCGATTCTCATCACAGTGGCGCGACCGCGCGGGATTCTCACCCGCTTCCCTATTCTCCTCGCAATGCGAGGCACCCGGATGCTTTATTATGAAAAGAACTGTCGGTCTGGATTCACGCGGACGTTAACATGCAGTTGCTATCGTGTCAATTATCGGGTAGTGCCCAATTGCGCGATGTATACTGCATCGCTCGAAAGTCGTCACTGCAATCGTCAGGCTAGAATTTTTTCTATTGCCCTAATGACTCTCAATAACGAAGCAGGAACAAGCCAGTCCACCGATTACCGCGAATCATATCGCCAAACGTCGTTACCCTGGTTCACATTGATCTGCGCCTTGTTTATCGGGGCGAGACTATGCAGATTAACGTCGTCCTGTCTCTGGTTTGATGAAATTTTCAGCGTTCATGCCGCGCGTCACTCGTGGTCCAATCTATTCTATTTTGTTGCCGCCGACATTATTCATCCACCCTTCTTCTATGTTCTGCTCAAGATTTGGATCGGGTTAGGTGGTGAGTCAGTACGATGGCTGCGCACTCTTCCTGTCTTGATCGGCATCGCCTCAATCCTTCCGTTCACGCTTCTTTGCCGCGAACTGAAATTAAAGACCGCCGAGATTAATCTGGCGTTGTTGCTGCTGGCAGTAAACGGATACCTAATTAAGTATGCGCAGGAAGTTCGCATGTACAGCCTGATGTTTTTCTTGTCGCTCTGCTCGATATGGCTGTTTTTTCGCTTGTTCAATCGTGGCGACGATGAAGACGAGCAGGGGAAGAAACCATTAGCCGCGCTCTGTTTGATCAATCTGGTCTTGGTTTACACGCATTACGCCGGCTGGCTCGTGGTTGGTTTGGAAGCGGTGTTGCTGCTTCTGTGGCAACGGAGAAAGCTGGCGCACTTTCTGTTAACGGTTGGATTGCTGCTTCTTGCTTACGTGCCGTGGGTTTACGAGGTCATCAAGGTCGCGGGACATGCCGAGTCAGGCCGAGGAATTGGCCAAAATATCGGTTGGCTCACAAGGCCAGGCCTATTTGACCTGGCCCAATACTTCGTCCTTCTGAACCGCCCTTTCCTGTTTATCCAAAGCAGTACTGATACCGGATTTAACCTCGTGATGGCTGCCATCGCTTTTGTCCTGTTTGGACTTCCGCTGCTCGCTCTATTTCTGGATCCAAAGAATAAGGAAGCCAGAGACGTAAGAATTTACGCCCTGATTGTTTTCTTCCTCGCGCCAGTAATTCTTGCCTTCGTGCTTAGTTGGGTGTCCCCTTATTCAGTTTGGGGTACGCGCCATCTAATTATCGCCGCTGGACCATACGCGATTCTGGCTGCTATCGCTCTAGGTCGGCTGCAACCACATTGGATCAGGATTACCGTCCTCGCTGTACTCGGTTCCTGGTTATTGCTGTCCGCCGCCGTCTTCCTTTTTAGTCGCCAACCGAATTTCATCTGGTGTAGTTGGGAGCAATTGGCCGCACAGGTGTCGGCAGCTGAATCGAATTCTTCTGGGCCTGTTCAGGTTTACGTGTATGAGGATTTGGTCGGTTACCATCTCTGGTTCGCATTGGAATCGCCGGACAACAAGCGATTCACAGTCACAGTAGTCAAAAATATTCCCGGGATCGCTGAAGACCCTGCTTATTTTTTACCCCGGGCATTCACCGGCATTGCTGTGCAAAAAACACCCGCGCTTGCGGGGGACAAGGTCTGGCTCGCCTTCCGCTCGAACCAATGGGACGAGACGCGTCCGCCACTCGACGGCATTAAGCGTAGTGGCTATCAGGTCGGTCGCTCGTTAACAGTGAAGGCCCAGGGGCAGCAGGCGTTTCTGGTTGAACTGTTGAAGGCTCGAAGCGGGCCATGAGGGTGCCAGGGCAACAGGCGTATAGCGTACAAACTTCAGGTTGCCGCGTGCCCAATAAGCTAACCAAGTCCATCCGCAAACGACGCAACCTGAAGGTTTACTCTGTGCGCCTGTCGCCGCGATCCCATAGCCTTCTTTGCCCTCTCATTTGCTCTCCAGTAAGATTGTTCGATTCATCAAAAGCGAGGAGTGCCTTCAAAAAGAATGATTAAGACCGTCGAGTGGACCAGTGAAGGAATTCGAATGATCGACCAGCGTTTGCTGCCTAACGAGGAGAAGTACTTGATGCTTCGATCGTGGGAAGAAGTCGCGCAAGCGATCACGAAGATGGTCGTACGCGGGGCTCCGGCTATAGGCGTCTCCGCGGCGATGGGGCTGGCGCTGGGCGCTAGTCAATCAGTTGGGATGTCTGTCGCCGACCTGGAAGACGACTTTAGTTACATGTGCCAGGTCATGTCGCAAACACGTCCCACGGCCGTCAATCTCTTTTGGGCGATTGAGAGAATGCGCGATAGGTTTCGCCGGGAAAAGGCAACGACTGAGGACACTAAAAAGCTCAAGGCACACCTGGTGGATGAAGCTCTGGCAATATTCCGCGAGGACATCGAATCCAACCGGGCAATTGGGCGTTTCGGCGCCGAATTGATTGCCGACGGCGATACGGTGCTCACACACTGCAATGCGGGTGCACTAGCAACCGCTGGGGATTACGGCACCGCGCTCGGCGTAATCCGTGGGGCGCGTGACGCGGGTAAGCGCGTGGCTGTTATCGCTGATGAGACCCGGCCGTTTTTGCAGGGTCTACGATTAACTGCTTGGGAACTCGCAAAGGACAACATTCCGGTTACGGTCATCACTGATAACATGGCAGGGCACGTAATGAAGACCGGCAAAGTAGATGCTGTCGTGGTGGGGGCAGACCGGATCGCGGCAAATGGAGACGCGGCCAACAAGATAGGCACTTACATGGTGGCCGTGCTTGCCAAGAAACACGACATACCGTTCTACGTAGCAGCGCCGATTTCCACGCTGGACCTCACATTGAAGTCAGGAGAGGAAATTCCGATTGAAGAGCGCGACGCGAGAGAGGTGACCCATATTAGAGAACATCAGCTTGCCCCGGATGGCGTTGACGTACGGAATCCGGCGTTTGACGTAACGCCTAACGACCTCATTGCAGCGATTATTACGGATAAAGGGGTTGCGAGGGCTCCTTACGTGGATAGTTTAAGGGCTCTTGCGAATACGAAAGTCGCAGGGTCTAAACGTGAAGCTTGCAGGGGTCTCCGGGGCTAGGCTTTGGCGAACCGGCTATTCTTCCACCAGTCCATAGTCAACCTTAGGCCCGTGCGCAAATCCACCTTAGGTTCGAAGTTCAAAAACTCGCGAGCGCGAGTGATGTCCGCCAGGCTATGCTTAACGTCCCCAGCCCGCGCATCGAGGTACTCAGCGCTAACATCATGTTTGCCCGTAAGGTCTTTTAGGTCGCTCAGTAGCTGATTTAACGTGATTCGCTCGCCGTTCGCTACATTCATGACCTGCCCAACACCCTTCGTCGTCTCCGCAGCTTTCAGGTTAGCCTCGACCACATTATCGATGTAGGTAAAATCCCGAGACTGCTCGCCGTCACCATAGATGACAGGACGTTCTCCGCTCATGAGCGCGCTAATAAAGCGGGATATTACTCCTGAGTATTGAGAACTCGGATCCTGCCGCGGGCCGAAGACGTTGAAATACCGAAGCGACAGAGTTTCCAAACCGTAAACTCTGGTAAAAACCTGGCAGTATTGCTCGCCAACCAACTTTGCAACGGCGTACGGCGAAAGAGGTTCTGGAAGCATGTTCTCGACCTTCGGAAGAGTAGGTTGATCGCCGTAGGCGGAGCTGGAAGCTGCATACACGACGCGTCTGACCCGGTTTTCCCGTGCAGCCATAAGAAGCGAAAAGGTTGAATCGACACTGGCAATGTGAGTTTGACGCGGGTTCTCTACTGAGCGCGGGACCGAAGGGATTGCGGCTTCATGAAAAACCAGTTCGACGTCTTCAATCGCCTTTTTTAGCGATTCTGCATCCGCGACACTGGCGTGGACAAAGTCTATATCGCCGCCAATCTCATCGAGGTTCTCACGGTAACCGGTAGATAAGTCGTCGATTATCCTGACCCTCGCCCCCGCGGCTGCCAGGGCCGACGCGATATGCGAACCGATGAAACCGGCTCCGCCTGTTACCAGGACTATTCCCGTTAGGGCCATTAAAGTGACTCTATCTCCAAAGCGTTCGTTGGCGAGAGCTCGCACACGAAAGCTATCTGCCGATCCCTACGTATTCGAAACCAAGTTCACGCATGTCGTCCGGCTCGTAAATGTTCCGCAGGTCCGCAACTTTAGCAGTCTTCATGAGGTCACGTATGCGCTTCATATCAAGAGCGCGAAACTGATTCCACTCCGTGACGAGTACTAATGCATCCGCTCCCGTGACCGCAGAGTATTCATCGTCAGCATAGTTCACGTCGGGAAGGATCTTGGCGGTTTCAATCATCGCCACCGGATCATAGGCTCGAACCTTTGCTCCGGCCTTCATCAAGCCCCTTATGATGTCTAGTGCGGGCGCTTCGCGGATATCGTCTGTCTCGGGTTTGAAAGCCAAACCGAGTATCGCGATGATTTTTCCTTCCAGCCCGCCAACAAGTTTCTCAATCTTTGGCAACATCGACTGCCGTTGACGACGATTTACTTCAATAACCGCGTCTACGATCAAGGACTCTCGCCCAAACTGGCGCGCCACTGATGCGAGAGCCTGGGTGTCTTTCGGAAAACACGAACCACCGAAGCCTGGTCCCGGGTGCAGAAACTTACTGCCAATCCGCCGGTCCATTCCTATAGCCTTTGCAACATCATGCACATCACACCCAATGCTGTCGCACAGATTGGCGACTTCGTTGATGAAAGATATTTTGGTCGCGAGAAAGGCATTCGCCGCATATTTTGTCAGTTCTGCCGCTTCAATTGAGGTTACTACGAACGGGGCTTCGATAAGATAGAGCGGGCGGTAAAGGTCGCGCATGATTGCCACCGCTTCTTCGTCGCGGCTTCCAATTACAACTCTGTCAGGACGCATGAAGTCATTGATAGCGGCGCCCTCCCGTAGGAACTCAGGATTCGACACCACTCCGAAGTTGACCTTTGACTTCTGACCGGCGGTAATCAAGCCGCGAATGCGTTCCCCCGTGCCAATCGGAACAGTCGACTTAGTCACGATCACCTTATAGCCGTTCATGTGTTCTGCGACTGAACCGGCTGCTGCCTCGACGAAACTCATGTCGGGAGAGCCGTCACTCTGTGGCGGGGTACCTACCGCAAGAAATATCACCAACGCCTGTTCAACGGCCTGTTTAATGTCGATCGTAAAGCGGAGACGACCGGATAGCATGTTCTTCGTGACAAGTTGCTCGAGGCCCGGCTCGTAGATCGGCATTTCGCCAGCCGACAAGCGGTCAATCTTTTCCTGATCAATATCGACACACGTTACATCGACGCCAAATTCGGCGAAACACGCACCTGTCACAAGGCCGACATAACCGGTGCCGATTACCGCAATGTGCATTGAGAGTTACCTTCGGGAGTTCAGGAGGGTAGGAATTGATTCACCTAAGCAAAACCTTGCGGGTCAAACGCGACAAATGATCGCGTGACCCGCAAGGCTTTACACAATTTGACCGCGGCGCTCAAAAGAGCGCCGCAGTATTTATTGAAACGATGCAACCGAGAACTTACCTCGAAGGGCTGATGACAACTGCGGTGCCACCAAATTCCAGATCGTTACCGTGCATTGCAGCGTAAATGATTGCTGCGATTGCGCCAGCGCCCAACGCCACCAGTGCAAAGGTTTCACCGGCGCTCAGGTCATCGTCGTCTTCCCCTGGTGTATCCTGAGGATTCGGAGTGCCTGCGGTGGCGGTTTCGCCTGCTGCAATCTGCTTGACAGCGCCATCAACGCGCAACTGGGCCACGCCCGAATGCGTTGTCAGGGAGGTAATCCCCTTGGCGATATTTACAGTAAATGAAGTTGGCTGGCTGCCATCTACTGAAACGACGCCATCCTTAGTCGTGAAGTTGACTGAAACTCCGGCCAGCGTTGATACCTGAGCTGAGCCGTTTTCCAGCAATCCCATAATGCTGTTTTCTGTGAAGCTTATCTTCAAGCCTGAGCTAGGCGCTAACTGAACGCGGCCCAGCTTGCTCAGATTCACCGTGGCGGCGCTCTTCTCGGCGGTTGTGATCGAGCTATCCGAAAACACCGTTCCCCCAGCAAGGGCATTTTCCCCATTCACGGTAACCGTGCCGGAAACCGACAACTCACCAGATGGGGCCTTTGCTGCGGGCGAAGCCAAAACTACCATCGAGTAAACACTCAAAATGGCCACTGCCACACAGGCCGCGATAGGCTTGCGGCTCCAAGTTTTGCTGATCATTAACTTTCCTCCCGTAGTGTGAAACAAATTCTTAGATTGCGTGTCGCGACGCCTGATCCCGTAGAGACGTCATTCTTATCAATTCTTCCTCAAAACCAAGGCTCGTCAGAAGATCAAAATACCCATGTAAGGCCTTAATAACACTGCGTTGTTATTACACGAATGGGAACCCTCTGTCAACAGCCTTTTGCCGTCATTTGCCACAAAATGGTGCCTTTTTCGTGTTGCCCGTGAATTTAGCACAGGGGTTGGCACGAGTCCAGACCTTTCTGCCTAAATTAGTAGGAAATTCAACAACGACCAGGTCCTGGCGTCTTACTCTCGGTTGTTTACACGTCGAGCGCGAGTGACCTCTCTTGATCGGAGGATCGGATTGGCGCCTTCCGGATTTCCGGCAGCCTCAGTCCCATGGATCTTCCCCATCAATTCCGCTTGCTCATACGGGTCGAGGCGTGCAAACACATAGAACAACTCGCCGCTTCGAACACTTCCGAGGTATCGGAAAGTGGTAAGAAAGACCTCGCCAACTCTCAACATGCGAGTGTTGGGGGGATTGTCGAAAATGGTTCGAAACTCGCCTACGGTTACTGCCTCAAGTTCCGGTAGGTAATCGTTTCGGCTTTCGTCGGCAATCCGCACTGCCATCTGCCTCAACGCGCGGATCCGGTTGGAATTGCGACGATAGTAATC
>JBGTCM010000380.1:0-3190 GCA_041748795.1 Pyrinomonadaceae bacterium | reverse complement strand
ACTAAGAACAAAATCGATCACGGTAAGCCCCTATATGCCGTTTCTTGAGGCCCTAAAACTCGCTATCGCAGCCATCCTGTCACATAAGCTGCGTTCGTTTTTGACTCTGTTGGGCGTCATCTTTGGCGTGGCGACAGTGATCGTCGTCGTGTCTTTGATTGAGGGCTTTAATTCCTATGTGGATGAGAAGATCGCAAACATCGGCACCAACGCGTTCTCGGTCAGTAAGTTTTCGATTGAAGATTTCTCCAGCGTGGAAGCGTTAAACGCGGCGCGAAGACGTAACAAAGATGTGACGATCGAAGACACATACGCACTGGCCGCGCGCGGCGGATCAATCCAGGAAGTAGGAGCTAAGGAAGACATTACCGGGGATATTAAGTTTGGCTCGACGAACCTCTTTCGAGTGCATATCAGTGCCACCACTCCCAACATCGCCGAGATCGAACGGATCGAAACCGCGCTAGGGCGCTACTTCACAAAGGCCGAAGATGACAGCCGCCGCAATGTGACTTTCATAGGCGCTGATGTCGCAGACAAGTTGTTTCCCACCGCGAACCCTTTAGGCCAGACCATTCGTATCGACGGTCGTCCGTTTGCTGTAATTGGTGTAGGCAAAGCGAAAGGTTCGGTATTTGGGCAGCCTCAAGACCTTTACGTTTCCATGCCGTTGTCCACTTTCCTGGCGCTGTACGGTTCCAGGCGGTCAATCAACCTCAGCATTACCTCGACAGGCCCGGAGACATATCAGGACGCCGTCGAAGAAGCGCGCGTAGTTATGCGCACACGTCGCAAGCTTGGACCAAACGAGAAAGACAACTTTGGAATAGTCACGCCCAGCGCCATCAATGAGCTGCGCGACAACATCTTCGGGACCATTCAAGTTGCGGCAGTAGGAATAACTTCCATCTCGCTGGTGGTTGGCGGGATCGTGATCATGAATATCATGCTGGTTTCGGTAACGGAACGAACGAAAGAGATTGGCATTCGCAAAAGCATTGGCGCACGGCGCGGCGATATTCTGAAACAGTTTCTGGCGGAGTCTACGATGCTGTCACTCTTCGGAGGGGCCATCGGCATCGGGATAGCGTACCTTGTCGCTAAACTTGTGGCGGTACTGACGCCGGTCCCGACCGAGTTGCCATTCCTGGCGGTTACAGTGGCACTTCTCGTTTCGGCGACCGTAGGTTTAGTGTCGGGTGTCTATCCGGCCTGGCGCGCCGCCAAGCTCGATCCGATTGAAGCTCTGCGAGCAGAGTGAGCAGTTGTCAGTTGTCAGTTTTTAGTTGTTAGTTGTCAGTTGCGACGGGGCAAGAAGATCTGCCACCACAATTAGCGACTAAGAACTAAGAACTAAGAACTAAGAACAACTAACAACTAACAACTAACAACCGACAACTGACCAAACAATGAATTTCTTTCGCAGCCATTTTCTCGAAAACATCCGCATGGGGCTGGACACGCTCTGGCAGCATAAGCTGCGTTCACTGTTAACGGTTCTCGGCGTCGTAATTGGCACTATGACGGTGATCGTTATCGCTGCTTTCGTCTCCGGAATTGATGCACGCGTTTCAAAAGAGATTGAGTCGTTTGGCACCAACACGATTTATATCTACCGATTTGATCCAGGCTTCAACTTCAATCCGAGCCAGGAAGAGCGCATGCGCAAGCCTTTGAGTTACGAAGACACGAAGGCAATCGAGAGCGAGTGCCCGTCCGTTCTTTATGCCGCTGCTTTCATGTCTCCGGTCGACTTCTTTGGCGGTCCCTTTACGCAACGCGTAAATGTGCGTCATCGCGACATCGAGATGACCAACGCTGCTGTGCAGGGCGCTTCGCCTTCATACTTCAAGATGGGTGTCACAAACCTTGATGAAGGTCGTTATTTCACCGATGAGGACAACGAACGTCGTGCAAATGTTCTGGTGATTGGGCGCGACGTCGCTAACACGCTTTTCCCCTACGTCAACGCTCTGGACCAGAATATCAGTATTAACGGGCGGGCCTACCGCGTGGTCGGGGTGTTGGCCGAGCGCGACGTATTTCTGGTGGGCGCCGAAGATCCAAACAATGAAAACAAGGCTGTTTACCTGCCGTACCTGACTCTTAGAAAACTCTATCCGGATGTTGATGACAACTTCGTCATCGCGCAAGCACGATTGGATCAAATGAAACCTGCGGTAGAAGAGATACGCGACTTGTTGCGACGAAGGCGCAAAGTCGCTTTTGGCGCTCCAGACAATTTTGGAATCTCCACCTCGGAACAGATTCTGGATCAGTTTGCCGCCAT
Organism: Pyrinomonadaceae bacterium; assembly: GCA_041748795.1. Classification (GTDB taxonomy): domain Bacteria; phylum Acidobacteriota; class Blastocatellia; order Pyrinomonadales; family Pyrinomonadaceae; genus PSRF01. Next base: position 900 of record JBGTCM010000380.1, on the reverse strand, counting down.
CACGGGCGGGGTGTTCGCGTTGATGGTAGCGATATCCAGCGTTGGGCTTTTAATTGGTGGTATTGGCGTAATGAACATCATGCTTGTTTCAGTCACAGAGCGCACGCGCGAAATCGGAGTGAGAAAAGCGATCGGCGCACGCCGTCGAGACATCGTGATTCAGTTTCTGATCGAAGCTGCGACGCTAACCGGGTTAGGTGGGTTGTTGGGAATTATCGCAGGCTCACTCATCGCACTACTAATTCAGATGATCATGCCAACGTATATTCCGGTGTGGGCGCCTGTGGTCGGATTGGTAGTGTCGGTTGGTTTGGGCGTTGGTTTTGGTTTATGGCCGGCCTGGAAAGCCTCGCGGCTAAATCCCATCGAAGCTCTTAGATATGAATGAGTGAGATCGTCGCGGCTTCGCCGCCTGATGTGCGGTGGAGGCTCTGCCCCACCGTTAGCACATTTACAGATCAAGGGGCTCCGCCCCAGAAAGGGCGCAGCCCATAAATTACTCAATCAGCATCCGGAAGGTCATAGACCTTCCGCACATCGGGCGGCAAAGCCGCGGGAAATCGGCTTTACTCGTAGCGTAACGCATCGATCGGATCCAGTGCTGCAGCCTTACGCGCGGGATAGTAGCCAAAGAAGATCCCCACGGCGGCCGAAAAGACTACTGATCCGATAATCGCTGTGGTGGAAATGCTTGTGGGCCAGCCAAGCAACGACGGAATCAACAGTGACACGCCCAGGCCAAGCAGTATCCCCATAAACCCGCCGGTCAAACTCAACACCACCGACTCGATGAGAAACTGTGTGCGCACAGCTCCGGAGCGGGCGCCAATGGCCATGCGAATTCCGATCTCCCGCGTGCGCTCGGTGACTGAAACAAGCATGATGTTCATGATGCCAATC
>JBGTCM010000379.1:0-3178 GCA_041748795.1 Pyrinomonadaceae bacterium | reverse complement strand
TTCGGTCGGGTTGGGAGGAACCATTTGGTATCCCCCTGCATTAGTTATCTTCTCGAACCCCTCCCAGAAGGTTGTTATGTGGGGGTAATGTCTGGCGAATCGGCGATTTGCCTCGTCAAGAAGTTTTTGCACGTAATCGGCACCATCTTTTCTCGCTAGAATGGTCTCTATCCCTTTGCGAAGATCTCCGAAGGGAACAGTGTGAAGGGTATTCATTTTCTACTCCAAGCGTAAGGTTTTAGGGGAACCGGAAGCAGCTCAATGAGCAGCAGTATAGACTGTTTTTCCTCAGATTCAAGATTACGGTTTGTTCCAATCAACGTCTCTAAACACTAATGAGGAAATGCTGGAAAGGATTTCAAGGGTGGTGGGTTCTATAACATTTGGTACCGCTGGGACCGTTTAGAGTTCTTTTCTTGCGGCTTCGTGTGATTAGTCGATAACGTCTTAGCCGAGCAGACGACGATCCACTAATCACACGAAATAACACGAACTATTTCTTTCATTCAGAACCGTCGTCGGTCTTGTGCCTCCTGCCTCCTGCCTCCTGCCTCCTGCCTTCTGCCTTCTGCCTTCTGACCTCTGGCCTCTGACCTCTGGCCTCTGACCTCTGACCTCTGACCTCTGACCTCTGACCTCTGGCCTCTGCCTATCGCTCGACTGCATAAATTCGCAGGTTAGCGATTTGGACCGTGGAAGCTGAAGCAACATTCGAAGTGATGAACAGACCGAAGCCGCCGCTCGCCAGTACATTGCCATCCGTAAAATCAAACGCGAGTTTGTCATCAACAAATAAGCGAAGCTTTTCTCCCGCGACTTCCATGCGGACTCTGTGAAACCCTGAAGCTGTCTGGGCCACATCGTGAAGTGGAAACTCCTGTACTACCGGCCACCTGCCATCCTTAAAACAAAACAACGTGGCCGTGGGCGTGACAAAACCTAGTCCCACGGCATAGTAAGCGGACAGACCTCCGTCCGCCCCCGGCCGGCTGCGGAAGAGCAGGCCGGCGCTCGACTTGGCTGGATTAGGATTCTTGATATCAAACTCCGCAACGAAATCCCTGAGGTCCAAATTCCGATACATCACCGGCAAGATTCCCGCGAACCTGCCGGTTAACTGCGCCACCCCATTTGCAGATCGGAACTCAAGAAATTGCTTAGGGAACAGAGGTACGGCGTCACCCGAACTCACAAAATCATCCTTGAACAGCAGTGTTCTTCTTACGACTGGTATCTCAACGATCGGTTTCTCGGCTGGTTTCTCGGCGATGCGCCGGCGCGCGAGCTCGACGAAGTGTCCGTTGGGATATTTATCCAGATAGGATTTGAAGTCTTTCGGATCGGTGCTGTTCTTGATCGCGTCCCAATATGCCAACTCAAACGCCGCGGGGTCTGTCCTGGATACCGGTGGCTGATTGTCATTCGGCCCGGCAGTCGATGTCGTGCTCGATGTTGTGTTGCCCTTTGCGGTTACCGCAATCACTAATTGCTCTGCCTGATAGCCTCCAATCTCGGCAAAGGGCTTTTGTTCCTTCCCTGCCCCAAGGTCAGCCAGCACGTGTTTGGGAACACGCTCTTGCACATACCGGAGCAGGCCCGCGAGCGTGACTTCACCGCGCTCGTTTGCCGCGCCGCCCTTGAGACCTTCGACAAGCTCCCAGGTGAAGTAGCCCTGCTGCTTCTCCTTGTACTCGTAGGCGCGCTGGCCCACTGCCGTTGCATAGAGCGTGGCGAAAGCCGTAACTTCACGATTACGCAGATCAAAGTTGAACGCGCGCACGTAGGCCGGCGTCAGATTATTGTCATCGTTGCTGCGCCCGACCGGATCGTTTCGGCATGCGTCAATCACCAGCACGACCTGGCCCACGCCCGTCTTGCGAATCCGATCCTTCATCTGTGCGACGTTGACGGCAGTTTGTTCCAGCAGATCGACATCGTTGCTGACCTGCGCATCGGCCGGTAGCAGGAAGGCCTGGCCGCCGCGCTCCATACCGTGGCCGGCAAACGAGACAAACAGAAGTCCATCGGGACTGACAACCGAAGCAAGATTTGAAAGGCGGCGCAGGATGTTGCCGCGCGTTGGTTGTCGCTCAGCCGGTTGATCTGACGCCAGCAGCATCACCTGATCCGATGGAAATCCAGCGTAGCGCACCAGAGCATCGGCAATTGCCTTGGCATCGTTAGAGGAGCCACCCAGAGTCGTAATCTGCGTGTCCGCGTACTTATCAACGCCGATGACGAGCGCCCAACGCTTGGGCTTGCTGGGCCAGGTTTCAACTGAAGAGATCTGCTGCAGTTGACGCGACTGCGGCGATTGCTTTTGCGTTGGCTGGGGATCGGCAGAAACGATCGTCGTCGCCATCGTTATCGCGATCATTAACGAGAGCAACAAAACAACCATCAGCCACGTGTGCATTGAGTGAAAAGAAAGCTTCATACGGGAAAGAGGATGTCTCATAGATGTGTCTCGGATTACGCGTCGAACGATGCGGATCAGAATCGGGCGGCAGTGATGATACACCCTCAAGCGACACGAAGTCAGTACCGCTGCGCACAAAAGATCGCAGAGTGGCGGCAGCGAAGTTTTTTAGTGCTGATTCGTGTGATTCGTGGATCGAAATTCCTGGGCCAAAACGATGGCGATCCACTAATCACGCGAAACATCACTAACCGCAATCACGAACTGGCAAACTCTTTGCTCGTGAGAATTCACGGATACTTTCCCCTGACTTCTGATTTCTGACTTCTGACATCTGACTTCTGGGCTCTGTCCTCTGCCTGCGAGCGGTGTCGGTACACGCATTGCAGTACAAGGGTAAGCTAATAACAGCTGTATCATTTCAATCAAAGGGGACATATGTCAGCAACACAAACATCATTATCAGGAACTAAGAAGGAAACGAGCGAAAACACCGCTGCGCAGGCGCCTGCAAAGCGCGATGCTGCGGAGTCAATGCTCAAGGTAGTGGACAATTCAACGCAAAAAGCGACTGGCGTCAGCTTATTCCACATCGTTACGCTAGCGTCTATCGGTGCATCGGTCGCGCTATTCCTGAGTGGAAAGCACAAGGCGGGAATCTTCGTGGGTCTGTGGCCACCAACGTTTCAGGCTTTAAAGGCAGTGGTCGATAAAGGCAACGCAACGGCTTAATAGGGTACACCGATTCTTCGCGCAAAC
>JBGTCM010000378.1:0-5309 GCA_041748795.1 Pyrinomonadaceae bacterium | reverse complement strand
TTTGCGCGGCTGCGTGAACAGCGCGCGGCCATGTCAGAGGTATTTGCTTTCGCCGGCCTCGGCGTAAATGTGAATGTCGACGGACAAGCTGACGTCGGCAGGGCACAGGTTGTTTCCGGCAATTACTACAGGGCACTCGGCGTACAGCCTTCTATTGGCCGCACGATCACGGACAGCGACGATAACGCTGCGTCCACGCCCGTCGCCGTCATCAGTGATCGCTTCTGGACGCGCAGGTTTAATCGAGATATGGCGGTGTTGGGGAAACAGATTAAGCTCAACAATGTTGCGTTTACGGTTGTCGGAGTAACCCCACCGGAATTTACCGGCACAGGCCAGGTTGGCACCTCACCTGATATCTCCGTCCCGCTCGCGATGGAGCCGGCACTCAATACTGATCGGTCACGGATGAGAGGTGCGGGCCAGTGGTGGTTGCGAATTATGGGTCGCCTGCAACCGGGCGTCACCCGCGAACAAGCCCGAGCCAGCCTGGAAAGCGTTTTTCAGCAATCGGTTCTTGAGCATCGCGCCGCGCGAGTTCAGCCACAGGGTCAGCCACCCCTGCCTACGCTGGAGCCGAGAGACTATCCGCGTCTGACAGTAGATTCCGGCAGTCAGGGTGAGATGGATGTGCGCCGTCGGTTTGCGCCGCAGCTCTATCTGCTGTTGGGCGTAGTGGCGCTGGTCCTGTTGATTGCTTGTGCGAACGTGGCCAACCTGATGCTGGCGCGGTCATCGTCACGACAAAAAGAGATCGCCGTGAGGCTGGCAATGGGAGCGGGCAGGTGGCGTTTGATCCGGCTGTTGATGACGGAGAGCCTGCTGCTCTCGCTCGCCGGCGGCGTCCTCGGTGTCATCTTCGCATCCTGGATCAAGGACGTGTTCCTGACGGTTGGCAACTGGGGTGGTGAAGGTATGAGCGCAGTTAATCCCCAGCTCGATCTGCGTGTGCTTGGCTTTACGATAGGTCTATCGCTGTTGACGGGCCTGCTATTTGGAATTGCGCCGGCGCTGCGATCGACACGGGTGGATCTAAATCCCTCGCTGAAGGAAACAGGCCGAAGTTCGAGTGGCCCTTCGCGCTCACTTCTAAGCAAGTCTTTGGTCGTGGCCCAGGTGGCAATGTCTTTGCTGCTGTTGATTGGCGCCGGACTTCTTCTCCGCACGCTGCACAACCTGCAAACGGTTCCCGTTGGATTCAATAGCAACAACCTGCTGCTGTTTAGTGTCGACCCGAACCTCCTCGGCTACAAAGACACCGCGTTGGCGAATCTGTATCACCAGATGTTCGACCGGATCGAGGCCGTGCCCGGGGTGAGCCATGTGACGTTCTCCCGTAACGCGCTTCTTTCAGGATCTCTTAGTGGGCGCGACATTTACCTTCCTCCGAGTGCAAGTGCAGCAGACGGATCAGCCAGGGACATTGGCGAGCAGAGAATTCACCATGTGCGCGAAAATTTCTTCGAGGCCATGGAGATACCGCTGGTGCTGGGTCGTACCCCGACTCCTCAGGATGACGAACGCGCGCCGAAAGTCGTGGTCGTTAATCAAGCCTTTGCGCGGCTCATTTCCGGAGGCGATCAAGTTATCGGTCAACGGTTCGGATTCAGGGCTGACAAACCCACGGAAGTCGAAATCGTCGGAGTTGTCAAAGACGCCAAATACGGATACCTGCGCGAACAAGCTCCAGCGACTGTTTACGTACCCTGGCAGCAGGAACTGAGGGGCATGGGCGGCGTTACTTTCGAAGTCCGCACATCGGCTGATCCAACCACCTTCGTGCCGGCGATCAGGCAGGCGGTGCGCGAAGTGGATCCTAATCTGCCGATGGCCGGCGTGAGAACACAGGTCCAACTCGCGAACGAATCGCTGCGAACAGAACGAGTGTTTGCCCGGCTGCTTAGTTTATTCGGACTGCTGGCAATGTTGTTGGCCGCGATCGGGTTGTACGGAGTTACGGCGTATGCGGTTTCTCAACGCACAAAGGAAATCGGCATCCGCATGGCTCTTGGGGCCCAGCGCTATGACGTTTTGAAGCTTGTCCTGTCGCAAGGGCTGATGCTGACAATCATAGGTGTGGTGATCGGTACTGGTGGTGCGATCTGGTTGACGCGATTGATGAAGACCATGCTGTTTGGAATAAGCGCGACCGATCCTGTGACGTTCATTGCCATCGCTTTGTTGTTGGCGATAGTAGCAATGCTGGCGTCTTACGTGCCGGCGCGGCGCGCAACGAAAGTCGATCCGTTAGTAGCGCTTCGATATGAGTAGGTAGGACAGACATTCCTGTCTGTCGGCCTATCTCGAGAGGCTTGTTTGAGCGGAACGGGTCCTTTGCCAATCGTGAGACAGACAGGAATGTCTGTCCTACTTAGAGACGAGGCTCACTAGAAATTAGTCGATTCACACGAGGAGAAGAATTGCAGATGCTAAACACCACCAAATCTTCATCGGGGTTGTCCAAAGCCGAAGAGGGTCTTTCCTCGCGGTTGAAAATCATGCTCTGGATGTGCCTCTTGATTTTCGCGCTCCTGTCGTCGTTGTTGCTGACGAATCCTGCGCGCGCGCAGGAAACCTCCAGCGGCCAATGGCTGATTAGCCAATGGCTAACTAATGCAAAGCCGCAGGCAGACAAAGTTCATTTGAAGTTGCGATACCGGACGGGCCAGAGCAAGAAGGACGGGGACTCCGACTTCAACAGCAGCACAGCTTTCCACATTCCAATTACGAGTCTGTCTGGACTTACACCGGCGCAAATATCGTCCGCTAGCGGCGGGCAGGTTCGGTTCCAACTGGTGCGCGACGCTGGAACGCTGGAATGTGAAGGTTGGTTTAAAGACGGACAGGGTGCGGGCCATTTCACATTTAAGCCTAACGCCGGCATTGCCTCGGAGCTAAGACCGCGCGGCTATGAAGCTCCTACTTCGCAGCAGCAGTTCATGATGGCCGTGCATGATATCGATCTGGGTCTGATTGAGGCCTTGCGAGTGCAAGGTTTCCAGCAGCCGACGGTCAATCAACTTGTTCGGATGGGCATTCACGGCGTTCGACTCGAATATGTGAAGGAGCTGCATGCGCTGGGCTATCGGGTGAAATCAGTAGATGAGTTGGTCCGTATGGTGGACCACGGCGTCAGCATCCGTTACATCCGCAACCTGGCTGCCCTCGGTTACGAGAAGCTTGCCGTTGAGCAGTTGGTTAGAGCGGCTGATCACGGGGTAAGCACCGAGTACATCAAGAATGTTCAGGCCGCCGGATACGGGCAGCTATCGCTCGAACAGTTCGTGAGAATGGCCGACCATGGCGTGAATTCGAAGTACATGCTGGCGCTTTCTGAACTGGGCTACAAACAACTTCCTGTCGAACAACTAATCAAGCTCGCTGATCACGGAGTTAACTCGCGTTACATCCGATCACTGAAGTCACTTGGCTATGAAAACGTGGCTGTTGAACAGTTGATCAAGCTGGTCGACCACGGCGTTTCTATCTCCTTTATTGAGAAGGCGCGTGCCGCCGGCCACAACGACCTCGATCAAATGATCTATCTTCAGAATCACGGGATAGAGGCTAAGAAATCGCCAGCGCAAAGTCGTGAGCAGGAATGGTAGTTGGAAATCGAATAGGACGCGGCGGTAGAAACACCTCCTTGGAGTGCGGTGCCTTGTCACCGCTTTGGCCCGTGGCGGCTTGGCGCCACGCTCCAACGCAACATGCCTCTGAGGTGTTTCGATGCTTATGACCCAGGCTGCTGCGACAAGTCGCAGCGGGCCAAAGCGCCGACGAGTCGGCGCACTCCAAGGAGGCGCCACAAGCAAAACGCTTACGAGGGAAAGAAAAATAATGAAAATACTTTTTTTAATTGTCGCACTGTTTTTGGCCGCACCGGTGATGGCCCAACAAGCCGCAGACGCCGATAGGGAAGCCGTGCGGCAGGCTGTGCTCGATTACGTCGAGGGTATTTACAACACGGAGCCGGCGCGTATCGAACGGAGCGTGCACCCCAACCTGGCGAAGCTCGGTTTCTACCGGCCACCCGCCGAGACTGCTTACCGTCCCGGACGGCCCATGGCCTTTCAGCAATTGGTAGAGATTGCCAAGTCGTACAACAAAGAAGGCAAGTTGCGAAAGGACGCACCGAAAGAGATCGCGATCTATGACGTGCTTGACCAGACGGCGACCGTGAAGCTAACGGCGGAGTGGGGCATCGACTACATGCATCTGGGGAAGTTTGACGGCAAATGGATGATCGTAAATGTGCTTTGGCAGAGCCATGCGAAACCTAAATCGTGAACGTTGTACTTGGTTCTTTGTGCTTTGTCCTTTGTTCTTTGTCAATTGTTAGTTGTTAGTTGTACTCAGGACGGACGACGAGCAAACAACAAAGCACAAAGCACAAAGAACTAAGCAGGACCGGATACACGGAGGCGAACGATGGACACTCTTCTTCAAGACATTCGCTACGGAATTAGAGGTTTCTTCAAACGGCCGGGATTTACGATCGTGGCTTTGATTGCGCTGGCATTAGGCATCGGCGCCAACACCGCGATCTTCAGTCTCGTTAATGCGGTGTTACTTCGTCCTTTGCCGTTTGCCGAACCTGAACGCCTGATCTGGGTGTATGGCAACATCCGCAACGGTGGCAATCGCGCGAGTGTTGCGCCGCTCGACTTCCTCGATTTCCGTTCGCAGAACACCACGTTTGAGCAGTTTGCCGCGTCCTTCTCTGGGCCGGTTCCTGTCAACCTTACGGGTACTGGAGAACCTGAGCGCCTAACCGCTGCCGGAATTACCGGGAATTATTTCCAGGCACTCGGCGCCACTGACAAAGCACACAGCACAAAGCCCAAAGAACTAAGAACAAAGCACAAAGGTTCGAAAGGCATTTCATGGTGAGTTTACTTAAAGACATTCGATACGGCATCAGGAGCCTTTTACAACGGCCGGGCTTTACGGCGATTGCCGTGATCACTCTGGCCCTCGGCATCGGCGCAAACACTACGCTCTTCAGTTTTGTAAACGGAGTCCTGCTGCGCCCGTTGCCCTATAAGGACGCTGAACGCCTGGTCGTTTTAGACGAGACAGCGCCCAAGCAGGGAATTGATTCCTTTGCCGTCTCGTATCCGAATTATGTTGATTGGCGTCAACAGAATCAGGTCTTCGAGGACATCGGAATTTACCAGGACGGCAACCACACGTTGGTTGGCGCAGGTGATCCTGAACAGATCCCCGGGGCGCGAGTTTCCCAAGGGCTTTTTGAAATACTGGGCGTGACTCCGGTCAGGGGCCGGACCTTCACGCCGGAAGAAGAT
>JBGTCM010000377.1:0-12346 GCA_041748795.1 Pyrinomonadaceae bacterium | reverse complement strand
CTGCCTCGCCTTCATCTTTAGCCTCATCTCCACCTCCAATGTTTCCCGTAAACATCGAAGGTAAACTGCCTCTTATTTGGAGTGGGTTTTTAAATGAGGCAACGATACCCATTTGGAGTGGGTTTTTGATGAGGCAATTCGAGACATTGACAACACCCGTTAACCGAGAATATCGTGCGCACATTGCACGCTGCCTCTGATACAGACCTCAGCCTTCAGAGTCCTCTCCAAGATTTCACATGGGTGATTGTTCCGAATGCTCAAACAAGCGTTCCCTCTGTTGCGCCGTGCAGATTTGCATCCGGCGTTACTTCTTCAAACTGAAAAGTCGTCACGACCTCTAAGGAGACTCATAATGCAAAGACTCACCACGCAAGGATTAGTGCTCTCTGTTTTGGTAATTGTTTCGTTGTACACGCAAGGTGCGCCTCAAAGTTCCGCCCAAACCCACACAGAGTTTCAATATGCCGCGAAGTTCGTTTGTGGCAAATCAGATGGAGAACTTGCCGCGCGCGGCCAGTACTTCACCATAATCAACGTGCACAATCCGTTCATGAAACAAGTAAAGTTCAGAAAGAAGTTTGCCCTGGGGGAACGCGGTGAAAATGTTGGCAAGATATTCGGTTTCTTTCCAGCTCCGCGAGGCGGCGAGGGCCTGGGCCCGGATAAAGTGATGGGAATTGACTGCCCGGATATCTACAAACATAGCGGTATTCCCGAGGGCACTTTTATTGAAGGCTACGCCGTCTTACACTCACCAGCCGAACTTGACGTCGTCTCTGTTTTCACCGCAGGAGATGATCGAGTCGCAACGTTACACACCGAACGCGTGCCCTTCCGAAAGGTACCTTTTGTCCCACAAGTTTGTTCTGATCTTAATCTGAATCTCAGCACCGGCTCCGCTCCATGGCAAATAACCTCGGATCCACTCACCAGTACGAGTGAGCCACGAGCTGCAAGCGTGCTTTCAGTAGCACCCAACTTCCCGCCGCTGGCTGGCTCACAATGGGTTGGACCATTTTCCAATGCAGGCCTCGTCGGCGTCAGCAGAGGTAACTACGTTTATGAGTTTTCCTTCTGCCTCTGCCAGGGCTTTAGCAATCCCAAACTGTCGTTGGTTGGGTTGGCGGACGACTCAGCGAGGGTTTTCCTTAATGGCACGGCGCTGGCACCAACGATTCCGGGCTTGAACCCGGCTACTTCCATTTCCGCTAGTGCTCCATTCATTGTTGGTACCAACATTTTGCGGGTCGTTGTTCTTAATAGGGAACAAGGTCTGACAGGTCTGAACATTAGCGGTTCGATAACCGCGACAGCGGGAGCCTGTTCCAATTAGAAATTTAGAGAAGGATGTGATATCCCTCGGAAAGGCGGGGGCGGCACGAACGTGTCGCTCCGCCCTTATTTTTCGTTGCTTAATCGTCGACCCCCACCAGTAATCTTCAAAGTCCTCAACGTATTCAGTTGTCACCTATTAATCATGCTGCTAGGATCGAACTGTATAATTCAACCGTCGCTTTCTGCGGTATCTACGTGGCCGCTTCTGGACGAGGAATAAACTTTCTCGACAGCTCCCAAAACGATTCATTCATCATGGCACTTCTCAAAATCACCGATGCGAGCGGCCGGCAATGGCAACATAATCTGGTTCCCATGGCCAAGTGCACGATCGGCCGCGCGCCCGATAATACTGTGGTCCTGGATGATCCGCGGGCTTCGCGGTACCACGCTCATATCAATACATCGGACGATGGTGGATTTACGCTCGTTGATGGGGCTGTAATAAACGGTCAACTGCGGCGCAGCGCAAATAAAGTTTTTGTTAATGGTGGACCTCAAACTGAGTATTCGTTGACCAACGGCGATCGGGTAACTATTGGCGCCAGCACACTAAGATTCGAACAGCAGCCTGAAGAACGGACCACAGACGTTCGCTACGACGACAAGCCTTTGGGCCATACACAACTACTGATCTCGGCCAATGATGTGATGTCGACTGTGCTGCATGGCAAACCTGCCGAGTCGTCCCTCAGTTCGCCCGCCAGGGACAAAGTGCTCGAGGCCTTGCAAAAGAAAGCGAACATACTCACAGCGCTTTATGAGATGAGCAAAACGCTCGGCTCCGTGTTTGATCTGGACGCCATCTTCGCTAAAGCAACTGACATCATCTTTCGCTCCACTCCGGCGGACCGCGTTGTGGCACTGCTGGCTGAAGGCACCGGGCTGGAGAATCCGGAAGATGTGAAGTTGAATCCAATAGCGACCCGTGCACGCGACGAGAGTCTGACCAACCACGCGCGTAAACTGACGATAGGCCGCACCATTACCAGAAAAGTTATGAAGGACCGGGTGGCGTTGCTTTCACAGGACGCCGCATCGGACGAACAGTTTGCCGGCGTTGATTCGATTGTTTCCCAGGGAGTCCGTTCAACAATCTGCGCTCCCCTGGTTGGTGAGTCGAGAGTTCATGGCGCAATCTACGCCGATCGCCTGGATCCCTTCGCTTCTTTCAAACCTGATGATCTCGAGTTGATCAGCGCCGTTGCGGCCCAGACAGCAATTGCTGTCGAGAACGCACGCGCGCACCAACGTCTGGCGCGTGAAGAAGTGGCGCGAGCAAACTACAGTCGCTTCTTACCTGAATACGTCGTTAAGCAAATGCTCGAGAATCCTGAGTCTTTCAGGCTCGGTGGCGTCAACCAGACAATCACCGTTCTGTTCGCTGACATTCGCGGATTCACCACCCTTGCCGAACGTGCACAACCGGAAAAGATTGTCGGTCTGCTTAACCGGTATTTCTCCGCCATGACCGATATCATTTTTGCGCATGGCGGCACACTCGATAAGTACCTCGGTGACGGGTTAATGGCTCTCTTCGGCGCACCAACTACCACTCCCGAGGATGCCTCTAACGCACTGAACGCAGCCGTGGCCATGCAGCGACGAATTATTGGTATCAACCTGGAGTTGCAACAGGAAGGACTTTCTGAAATCAGAGTTGGAGTGGGGCTGCATACAGGTGAAGCGACGGTGGGCTATATAGGCTCGGAACGTCGTTCCGAATACACCGCAATTGGCGACACTGTGAATACCGCGTCGCGTCTGGAATCAAATGCAAAGGGCGGTGAGATTTTGGTTAGCGACGCCACTGCGCAAGCGGCTCGTAGTCGTTATAAGCTCAAACCCCGCGAGCCGATCACGGTAAAGAACCGCGAACAGCCGGTGGTGTTGTGGGAAGTAGACTGGCAACGCTCCAGCGGCGCATTGTGATCGCATTTAACGCCACAGACGCGGCAACCGAGTTCGCCCACCTTTCCGGGATATCGATCACCTTCAGGCAAGGCCATGGGTTTTTCCCAGTTATTCAAACGCCAACTAACTATTGCCCGGGTATACGGCATTCCCGTGCGCATCGACTATCGTTGGTTTCCAGTATTCGCCCTTAGCGTATGGCTAATCGCCAGCAATCTTTACAGCCACAGCAATATCCTCGCTAACGTCAACCTGCCACCACTGGCTCCGATTACCGCCTGGATCCTTGGCACCATCACAACCGCCGGTCTTTTCCTTTCCGTCTTTGGGCACGAGCTGTCACATGCTTTGATGGCCCGCGCCGAAGGCATAGAAATCGAAGAGATTGTGCTGCATCCGTTTGGTGGGTTGGCCCGTTTGAGAACGGAACCGCAGAACCCTCGAGCTGAGTTTCGAATCGCCGTCGCTGGGCCAGCGGCCAGTTTTTTGTTTGGCTTGCTGTCGTTTGTAGCTGCGCGGTTTGCTGCCTCGCAAGGTTACGTCGGCACGGTGGTGGTTTTCTTCCTGATAGGGTCGGGAAACATCCTGTTGGCATTGTTCAATTTATTTCCAGGTTATCCACTTGATGGGGGCCGAGTTCTACGCGCGATGCTGTGGCGCCGCAGCGGTAACATGCGAGACGCAACCCGCAAGGCAGGGATATGCGGTGTGCTCATAGGGGGCGTCCTGATAGTGTTTGGAATCTACATCTTGATTGCTCCTAACTGGCGGCCGACCCAACCTTACTTCATGGGGGGATGGTCCATTGTGGTAGGACTGTTTCTCCTTGACGCTGCAGCAAAGGTAGTAAAAACCGCACACGGAGCAAGGCTGATTTCGGTTAGCGACGTAATGTCGCCGCCGATCTCTCTCGATCCCGCCCTCACGGTTACCAAACTCGTCGATGAAGTTCTTCCTCTGCACCGACAAACCAGTTTTCCCGTGGCGGTAAAAGGACGTCTCCATGGAATCCTCACGCTCGAGGATTTGAAGTCGCTTCCTCGTGACCGTTGGGCCGCAACCACTGTGCGCAGTGTCATGCACGCGATCCATCCGAATTTATTTGTCGAGTCGTCTACCACCCATGAATCCGCCCGTGAGTTGATGAAAACAAACGGCGTCGGTTCAGTTGCTGTTATCAATGGCCAGGGAGAACTCGTTGGGTTTCTTCAAAGTGGAAAGATCAGGCGCCTTTCAAAATCGAAACAACAACACTGATCCCACCTGCGCCAGAACCATTGCCTCCGCCGCTTTTTTTCGCGATAATCCCAACGGAGCTTTCATTTCCAACCTAATCTACGGGATAGAACAGGGGAGCGGTCTTTTGGGACTTACTTCTGGCCCGAATTGTAAGCGAGAGATAGAGCAAATTGGCTGAAAGCGAGCCAGGGATTATCCGAAGACAGTTTGGTGAAACTAAATTGCAGCTTCTGAAACGCAAATCGCCAATTCAAGTATTTGACCTGAGAAATGTTGTTACTACTGCCATACACGGAGTACCTGGGAAGGCTTAGTGAGCCGCGAAACATCGCGGACCTGATACTGGTCTTCTTGCTTGTGTATGCAGTTTTGAAACTCGTTCGTGGAACTCGCGCCGCTCCCATGGCCGCCGCGATCGGGGTCTTCGCCCTCCTTTACTGGTTTGCCGCCCAACGAAACCTGGCCACATTGGAATTCATTCTGCGTGGTGCGCTGCTCTACATCGGCGTGGCCATCATTGTGCTTTTTCAGAACGAGATTCGTCAGGCGCTGATTACCTTTGGTAATCGCTTCCGCATGCCCTTTACGCGAAGGCACCTCGGTCAGTTTGGAGAGGGAGTCTACGACGAAGTCGTTCTCGCGGCTACCACGCTTTCGTCCACTAAGACGGGCGCGCTGATAGTTATCGAGCGCAATATTGGACTCAAGAACATTATCGATGGCGGGGTTAAGTTAGATGCGGAGCTTAGCTATGACCTGTTAATCAGTATCTTCAACCCGGAGTCGCCTCTGCATGACGGCGCTGTTGTTGTGCGACGGCATCGCGTGGCAGCGGCTTCCTGTTTTCTACCGCTCACTCTTAATCCACGTCTTTCGAGAGACCTTGGCACTCGCCATCGCGCTGCGCTCGGAGTTACTGAAGACACCGATGCGGTCGCCGTCGTAGTTTCAGAAGAGTCCGGTTTGATTTCCGTGGTGCAACGCGGCGAGATAAAGCGCGGACTGGATGCACCTAAACTTCGGGCTGCCATCACAGAAGCGCTCGAGGTTCCTCGTAAACGTGACAAACCTAAACCGCCGGAAAAACTGGACGAGCCAGACGCAGAGACAGAAGAAGTAGCTTCTATCTGAAGTCAACTAAAGACTAAAGAATGCCTTTCCAGGACATCGAAGATGATGAAATTACTCCGGCCCGTCGAACTCCGTCATCACCGGAGCGATGGTTACGCAGGATCCTGCTTGAAGACTGGGGCCTCAAGCTTCTCGCCCTGGCTGTGACAATCGTTCTCTGGATGGCGGTCACTGGTCAAAATACACCAGTTACGCAGCGTTACGACGTGCAATTAAATTTTCTCCGGCCAGCAGGAATGGAGATTAGCAACGACCCTCCCGATAGCGTGGAAGTTATTCTTACGGGGAGTCCCGCGAAACTTGCCGAGATGGGACCAAGACTGGCCGCGACAATCGACATTTCAGATCAACGACCTGGTGAACGAGTTGTGCGGTTGGCTGATCGAGCGCAAATGACACTTCCCACTGGCGTAACAATTCAAGGTTTTCGGCCGGCGACTGCCAGCATTAGGCTCGAGCCGGTTGTTGAAAAGCAGGTCGAGGTGGAGGTCAAATTTGAGGGCAAGTTGCCGGAAGGGTATGAAGTGAAAAGTGTCAGCACGAGTCCCCCCAACGTAAGATTACGCGGTCCCTCCGATCGCATGAACGACGTTCAAAAAGCACTAACCGAATCAGTGTGGCTTGACGGCAAAACAGAGACGTTCACGCTCGCCGACGTTGCTCTCAGTGTTCCTGATCCAAAGATTGAGATTTTGGATCCGATCGTCGATATCCGCATCGAGGTTGTTGAGAAGAAGCGAGGCGATACCCGTCTCACACTTCTCTATGACAAAAATTATTTTTATGTCGTCCAGCATCGTCCGACTCA
This sequence comes from Pyrinomonadaceae bacterium, assembly GCA_041748795.1. Classification (GTDB taxonomy): domain Bacteria; phylum Acidobacteriota; class Blastocatellia; order Pyrinomonadales; family Pyrinomonadaceae; genus PSRF01. Next base: position 5,916 of record JBGTCM010000377.1, on the reverse strand, counting down.
ACATCACCGGTAGTTGCGACGCTCTTCTTAAAAACTACACATGACGAAACTCTTTGGCACGGATGGAATACGCGGCGAAGCCGGAGTGTTCCCTCTTGACGCGCCGACCGTTGAAACAATCGGTGTTTCGCTGGCGACCCATCTAAGAGAGAAGCTTGGACACGCGCCGGTGATTCTTATTGGTAGAGACACGCGTGAGTCAGGTAGCTGGATAGAGAAAGCGTTGACAAGAGGTGTTCGTCACGCTGGGGCTCAAACGAAATCCGCAGGCGTTATCACTACGCCAGGAGTTGCCTTTCTCACTAGAATAATCCCGGCGGATGCTGGCGTCGTTATAAGCGCTTCGCACAATCCCTACAAAGACAATGGCATCAAAGTTTTTTTGCCGTCAGGGCGTAAGCTCGACGAAGACACAGAGCGCCTGATTGAACAGGATGTCTTAGGGGCAGACGCTCGAACGGCTCAAAGGGTCGATCATTCCTTAAATACGGCGTCACTTACTGACGACGAGGCCGGTTCACTCAGAGAGCGATATCTCGATTTCTTGGTAAATGAAATCGGACGCGACCTCCCATTACGCGACTTCCGCCTCATCGTTGACTGCGCAAACGGCGCAGCCTCAAACGTTGCAGCTCGGTTGTTCGGACGGCTCGGTGCCTCCGTAACGGCTATCAATGATAATCCGGATGGAAGAAACATAAATCTTGGCGCCGGATCGCTACACATGGAGAGCCTTCAGGATGCTGTACGCCGACAAAAGGCGGATCTGGGGGTGGCCTTCGACGGAGATGCAGACCGGTCATTGTTTGTTGATTCCGGCGGGAATCTGGTGAATGGCGATGCAACTCTATGGGTGCTGGGTAAACACCTCAAGTCAAAAGGGCAATTACATCGCGACACAGTTGTCGCGACGGTGATGAGCAACATTGGGTTAGAAATCGCCCTCAAGTCGGAAGGCATTGAACTAATTCGGACGGCTGTGGGTGATAAGTACGTACTCGAGGAACTTCTGCGGTCAGGCGCAACCCTGGGAGGCGAACAGTCCGGCCACATCATTTTCCCTGAACTAAGTCTGGCCGGGGATGGATTGATCACAACGCTGTGCTTATTGCGAGCGTTGACGGAAGAGAACAGCACTCTTCTGGAACTCACTGCCGGCTTCAAAAACTTTCCACAAATCCTCGTCAACGTCGAGGTCACAGTCAAAAAACCATTTGCTGACGTTAAGGAAATTCAAAACGTCGCGGATAACATCGAAGCATTGCTTGGTACTCGTGGCCGACTATTGCTGCGTTATTCGGGTACTGAGCCGCTGGCGCGTGTAATGCTCGAAGGCGAGCGCCAGGACGAGATTGAAAAGCATGCCGATGAACTAGCGACGGTCATCAGGAAAACACTCGGCAGCTAGTTTTTTTGAAGTAGAAATTTCACGACGAAACTTGAAACAATTACACGCTATTTGTTTCCAAGTTAGCGTTGTTTTTGAGTTTAAATTCGATCGTCACGAAGAGAGATTAACGAAACGCGCAGTCTCAAATTCTTTAACAACAACTCTCTTGCGAGGCATGCGGCTTGCGATGTATATTGTGGGGCAAGAGAGACGGTTGGTGAATCCTCCGTCTCAAGTGGTTGCTGGGGTGAGGACAGTGACCACGAATATGAATGGGCGCGACGTACTCCCACGTTTGTCGCGCCCATTCGCTTTTTTTGTAGGCCTTCTAAAATTCCCTGACAAGAAAAATGCGCGAGTAAAGCCCATGCGATGAGCTACGGTAGACTGTTGCTCGTTTCCACATTACTTTAGGACGTTCGCTGCTTACAAAGTTGGGCCAACAAAAGGATTGTCATTGACAAGTCTGCAAGTTCGCACCCGCACCGGAGCGTCCGAATACAAAATAAGACTTGGCCGAGGCCTGCTCTCACGAACGGGCGAAGTAGCACGCGAAAGCTTAGGCGCCAGGGCGATGCGAGTTGCGGTCATCTCAAACAAGACCGTGTTCTCCTTGTACGGCCCAAAAGTAATAGATAGCCTGTTAAAAAGCGGTTTTTTGGTCTCCCACTGGCTCCTTGGCGACGGTGAGCGGTTCAAGTCGGTCCGTTCAGCGGAGAAAGCGTTTAGTTTTCTAAGTGAAAGTAAGCTTGATCGTAATGATGGCGTAATTGCCCTGGGTGGTGGCGTGGTAGGGGACCTGGCGGGCTTCGCATCTGCTGTTTATTTGCGAGGGATTTCCTTTATCCAAATTCCTACGACCCTGCTCGCCCAAGTTGATTCATCAGTTGGAGGGAAAACCGGGGTCAATATGTCCGGCGGGAAAAACTTGATTGGCAGCTTTCACCAACCACGCGCCGTAATTATCGATCTTGAAACGCTTACGACGCTGCCAGCCCGTGAACTCGCAGCTGGCTGGTTTGAAGCTGTTAAGCAAGGAGCCGTCGGGGGCCGGAGACTCTTTCAGCAGACCACCAATTTTCTGCGGGGACTTCACTCCAAACAAGATTTGATGTCTTCGCGATTGGCGGAGCTAATCGCTGCACAAGTTGCTTTCAAAGCTTCGATCATCGCCGACGACGAACGCGAAGGTTTGACTCGCACCGATCGTCACAGCCGAAAAATACTGAACTTCGGACACACGATAGGCCACGGACTTGAAGCGATTACTAATTACCGACTTTTCCTTCATGGTGAAGCTGTGGGGCAAGGGATGCTGGCAGCCGGTGCATTGTCGAAAAACCTGGGACTGCTGGGTGAATCAGAGTTAGAATCGCTGCGCGAGGCGGTTCAGTTGTGTGGTCCGCTCCCTTCCGCGAAGGATCTGAACGAGGACGCGATTATCAAGGCGATTGCTCAAGACAAGAAGCGATCATCAGGCGATGTTCAGTGGGTTCTCCTTGAGCGCATCGGTCGTCCACGACTCGTAGATGGAAAAGAAATCAGTCCGATGTTGTTGAAACAATCCCTGCGCGAGGCGTTTCGGAAATCAACGAGAAAGCAAAGAAACTGAATGGACTCCATACCAAGAAAATCTGAACAAGGAAGTGCGCGACTAAAGTTCTTACTCGTGCTCATCGTGATAGGGGTAGTAGCGTATGCGGGATATATGTATGTTCCGGTAGCGTATAACGCTTATCTCTTTAAGGATTTAATGCAGCAGAAGGCGAATGCAGCAGTGGGTCTGGGTCATCCACCGACGTGGGTAAAGGAACAACTCGTCAAGAGCGCTCCAGATTACAACATCCCCGCGGACGTTGAAATCACCTCGGCTGTGCAGGACAAGCGCATGGAAGTTAGAGCTCAGTATTTGCAGCCAATACAGTTTCCTGGCTACACCTACCAGTATAATTTCGATCACACGGTGAAGAGTACCGACTTCCTCTTAAAATAGGTTGGTAAAACTAGATTATTCGCGTGTGTGCTTGGAGGTAGTGGACGGACCTCAGTGCGGAGTGTTATCGAGGAAGGCTTTCAACTTTCGTGACCGCGATGGATGACGCAACTTGCGAAGCGCCTTGGCTTCGATTTGCCGGATGCGCTCCCTGGTAACTGCGAAGTGTTGGCCCACTTCTTCCAGTGTGTGCTCAGATCCGGTCGTGCCCAAACCAAAACGCATCTTGATGACCTTCTCCTCACGAGGAGTTAAGGTAGCCAGCACCTCATCGGTGATTTCCCGGAGATTGGAAGCCACAACGGCATCGGCCGGGTTTGGGATTGACTTGTCTTCGATGAAGTCGCCTAGATGTGAATCCTCTTCTTCACCGATCGGTGTCTCAAGCGAGATGGGTTCTTGCGCAATCTTCAAAACCTTTCGGACCTTGGCGACCGGTATGTCCATCTTGCCGGCGATTTCCTCACTAGTGGGCTCCCGACCCAGCTCCTGCACCAACGCACGCGACGTTCGAATCAGCTTGTTGATGGTCTCGATCATGTGGACCGGAATCCGAATTGTACGCGCCTGGTCCGCGATGGCCCGTGTAATTGCCTGGCGAATCCACCAGGTCGCGTAAGTGGAAAATTTATATCCGCGCCGCCATTCAAACTTGTCTACTGCTTTCATCAAACCGATATTGCCTTCCTGGATCAAATCCAGAAACTGTAGACCTCGGTTCGTGTACTTCTTGGCAATCGACACAACCAATCGCAAGTTGGCTTCGACTAACTCGCGCTTTGCCTGACCCGTTTGCTGTTCACCAATAACGATTGCCTGCAGGGATCGTTTGATCTCAACCGGACTTATGTTCTGATCAACTTCGATTTGCAGCAAACGTCTTTTCGCGATTGAGACGCGGCGTATGAATTCCTTATGTTCATCAAGCTTGATTCGCTTACGATTTAACTTTTCCGTGAAACTGTCGATTTCGCGTTCAGCGTCGCGGACCTCTTTCTGTACTGCTCTGATTGCACCAATCAACCTTTGGCGTGCCCGCTCAGTGACGCTTAGTCGACCGATTTCCTGCGCAATTTCCAGACGGATGCGCGCCACTTTCCGGCGCATCCGCATTACTTTTTTACTCTTCTTCCCGCGCAGCGCCTTCTGTTCAGTCCGTAGTTTCTCCCATTCTTTCAAGCCCTGGTTAAAGAGTTTGCAAATACTCTGAATGCCTTCGATGGTCCAAACTTTGTATTCCTCAGCCTTATCTTCATCACCGCTCAGTTCAGCCTGTTCAGAGAAGATCACGACCTCGCGGATGTTAGCCTTGCCGGCTTCCAACTCCTCCCCAATTTTCAAAACTTCTCTAACCGCAATTGGCGAACGGGCTATTCCTTTTTGAGTCTTAAGCTGCCCACGTTCGATCCTTTTTGCGATCGTCACTTCACCCTCGCGCGTGAGCAAGGGAACGACTCCCATTTCACGCAGGTAAAGCCGCACCGGATCATTGGTTTTTTCCAGGGCTCCTGCGGAAAGATCCAGTTCGACATCCTCGTCGGCGCTCTCATCTTCGTCCGTCGCGATCGCCGCAGCCTGCTCCAACAAACGTTCATCGGAATCCGCTACCGGGATGTTCGAGCCTTCAAGTTTTTGCAGGACGTCTTCAATATCCTCTGGAGAAACGACGTTGTCAGGTAACTCGCGGTTGAGGTCGTCAAACGTGAGGTACTTCTTATCGCCACCCAATTCGAGCAGGCGCTCCATCACATCGTCACGATTTTTTTCTTCTTCGATGTTCACTGATCTATTCAGACGTTTGAATTTGAGGTCGGCGAGAAATTCAATACGCAATCTGCATCGAGTCTACGGTCGGAGCTAGCGCTCGTTTATGCTTTTCCAACTCTATTTGTTCCATCGTTAACTTTGCCATTGTTTCGGCATCGCCCTCGCGTTCCGCACGCGAGCTTTCATGGATTATTTCGTCAATACGAGTTTGAACTCTCATTAACCGGAAGGTGTTCACACAACCTTCTGGCGTGTAGTCCCCTTGTGAAGCGTACATTGATTCGTTCATCATTAGCTTCGGTAAAATGGCTAGGATTTGTACGTTACCTTCAACCTTTTGTACGTTACCTTCAACCTTAAGCCTAATTCGATCATAATTGATTTCTTGTTTTTCGCGTTCCAATTCTAACAGTGCTTCAAAAACTGGTGCTGTCACCAAGTCCCTATAGTCTTCGGGTTCTAACTTCGCCAAGATGGCAGGTCTGAGATCGTCATTGGAAAATATCAGCCCCCAAAACCACTCTTCAGCAGCACTGGTCTTCAATACCGGTCTCCTGCCTTCCCTCGCATCTTGCGGACGCCTATTCGCTCCTGTTCGAATTGATTGCCACAACTCTCGCTTAAGCGCGACGTCGCCAACTCGCAACGAATCCATCGCGATATCAAAGTACTCGCGCTTTTGAATACGGCTGCTGACAGCGCGTATGTAAGGAAGGACCTCATCAATGGCCGCCTCCTTGTCAGCGGGGTTGCTGAGTTTTCGATC
>JBGTCM010000376.1:0-15587 GCA_041748795.1 Pyrinomonadaceae bacterium | reverse complement strand
GTTGACACCTCATATCCGGCGTGTGTCATCAACACGGATAGCATCTCGGTGACATCCGAGACGTCGTCCACGACGAGTGCCCACCGGCGTTCTTTGGAGGGGCTGGTAGAAGATTGCGTTTTAGTAGACGCGGAATTGATCGGCTGTCCACGAGAGGGCAGGAACTGATTGGAGAACAGGAAATCGGAGAAGGAGATCGGGGTATAGCTGGGCTCTATCATCGATACCTACCAGGAGCTTATGTAATTTTAGGGGGGCCTTAATTTAGCCCAAAGAAGTGTCGCTGTCTAGGAAATCTGTGAGGACCTGTACCTATGCAGCTTCGCTAATCAGTTACAGAACCCAGCGCGGTAGCGTGGGATGCTTAAGGTACCAAGCATGAGAGGGCCTATTTCTTTAGCCAAGAGTAGCCTCAAGGATCCCGCGCTGGGTTCTGTATTTGGTTGCCGCGGGCGTGTGAGAGTCGTCTTTCATCTACCCCTCACGACGCGAAGCCAGGAGGCGTTCAACCGTCCGTACGAGTTCGGCGGGATCAATTGGTTTCGACAGGTGCAGATCGAAGCCGGCGGCAAGTGTCGCCTCAATGTCTGTTTTTGAAGCGTAGCCGGTGAGGGCAATCGTCAAAATGTTCTTGTGGGGTTCTTTCTGGCGCAGATCTTTGACTAGCTGGTAGCCGTCCATTGTTGGCATGCCGATGTCAGAGATCAGAACATCGAATGGCTGGCCGCCGGCGATTTGAACCGCTTCTGCTGCTGAATCACAACCTGTTACCTGATAACCTCCTCGTTGCAGACTCAGAGTCAGCATCTCTAACGTGTCGGGTTGATCCTCCACCACCAGAATTCGTACCTCAGCCGCACTGGTTTGTGAATCAACTTCTTTATGGTTCTGCCTGGCCTTATCGTCATGTCCAATATCGCGCGGAAGTTTGACTATGAACGTACTTCCTTTTGTCTCTCCCTCGCTAACTGCTTCGACTGTGCCGTGATGCGCTTCCACGAAACTTTTAACCAGCGACAACCCAAGTCCCAGGCCTCCATACACACGCGTGCGTGAACCGTCTGCCTGTCGAAACCGTTCAAACACGTGAGGCAGAAACTTGATCGGTATGCCTTCGCCCTGGTCTTTGAAGCGAATAACCACCTCCGTCTTCACAGCCTCACACGTTACGTGCACAAATCCATTCGCAGGCGAGAACTTGATGGCGTTATGCAATATGTTGCAAAAGGTTTGATTAAGACGACTGCGATCACCTCTCACCACCAGGTCATCGCGCTCGCCGTTAATCCTCAGCCGAAGTTGAATCTTTGAATCCGTCGCGTAAGGCCGCATAGTTTCCAAAGATTCCTCGAGCACACTGCCGACAGAAACAGGCAACTCTTCAATCCGCATCTTGCCGCTAAGGATCGCCGACATGTCCAATAGATCATTAATCAAACGCTTCAAGTTGTAAGCGTTTCTATTGATGACGGACAACACCCGATCGAAGTCAGCATCGCCCAGAATGCCGTTCTGCATCATGTGGACCCAACCGATGATGGGCGTAAGTGGCGTACGTAGTTCGTGTGAAAGGATGGTGAGAAACTCGTCTTTGGCCTGATTGGCAGCCTCGGCTTCGTCTCTGGCAGCTCTTTCAACCTGATAAAGCCGAGCATTTTCGACCGCCAGGGCTATGCGGACGGCCGCGAGTTCCAGGAGCCGAACATCGTCTTCGGTAAAATGATGAAACTCGAGTTTGCCCACATGCAACACGCCGGTCGCGCGGCCTTCAACCAGCAGCGGAACACCTAGCAGCGATTTGAGGCCTTTCTGCCGCAGCAATGGATTGAAGACGTCAGCCTTCGTGATGTCTTCGATGATAATTGGTTTTCGATGTTCGACGACCCTGCCGGCAAAGCCTTTCCCCACAGGTATTCGAACGCCCATCTCAACCCCTTCTTCCAGACCGTGTGCCGCCCATGCGACTAGTTCATCACCTTCGGTTTCGAGCAAGAGAATTGCGACGGTATCAACGTTCAAAACCTCGCGGATGCGATTGAGCGATTCAGCAAGTACGTGATCGACCGTGTAGTGTCCCAGCGCCGCATCAGTGATTCGTTGCAGCGCGGTGAGACGATTTGAAAGTTGCTCCGCCTCTAAACGCGCTTCCTGCGCTCTGGCTAGCGCGCTGATGAGCTCCTGTTCGTTATTCTCTCGTTCGATGAATTGTCCGATCTGGCCGGCGATTGCGTTCAACGTGAAAACCATAAGCTGGTCGGCATCTCGTGTCTTTTCAGAAAACAACTCGATCACGCCGAGCACTTCTTCGCCGAGGATAATCGGGATACCAAAGGCTGTGTGCAGATTGCTGCGAGCTGCAACCGGCGACCGGGCAAATGTCTCCCGCGCGAAGTCCGGAATCCAGAAGGGCTGCTTGCTGGTCCAGATCTGGCCCGGGAAACCCGCTGCAGGATCGTAAGTCGATTGAAGGCTTGCGGATTCAAATTCCGCCACTCCGGCCGACGAGGGGACTCGCCAATACGCCACCAGTCTTAGAGCGTTGTTTTCGAGAGTTACGGACCAAAAGGCGGCAAACTGCCAGTCAAGGTTTAGGCAAATCGCTTCCAGGATCTTCGGCGCAACCTCGGACAGAGTAGAATTTTCGGCAAGGATCTCTGAAACGGAATGCTGCAACGCCAGGCGAAGTTCATCGCGTTTTCGTTTCGTAATGTCGCGCGCGATGCCGGTGAAGAATTTCCGGCCGTCCTTCTGAAACTCGCCGAAGGAAAGCTCCAGGGAAATCTCACCGCCGTTCTTGTGCAGACCAGGTAACTGGATCGCATCCCACGAAATATGTTTATTTCCGGTCTCCACATAATTCGTCAGGCCGGCGCGATGCAAATGACGAAGATATTCGGGCATTAACATCGTCAGTTCGGACCCGAGCATCTCTTCGACCGAGTAACCAAAGATCTTTACGGCGGCGCGGTTCACAAACACGATCGTGCTGTTTTCGTCAATCGTTATTATCGCGTCGGAAGCGGTCTCGGCGATGATGCGTGAGTTTTCTACGATGTTCTGGAAGTGAACATCCGAATTGGTGCTCGGGTCAGTGAGCGACGGGTCGTGTGCCATTGGTGCGGATTGTCGCAATGCTTGCGGTCGTAAAGCAAACTGTTAGTTTGCCGATCAGTAGGAAATCACAAACTACCATCCCGCGTTTTCGTCCCGTTTAGAGTGGGCATTTGTGCCCTCGCTGGGGCGGACAAGTCCGCACTCTAAACGGCATTAATTCAGCTTGGACGATTCATGGGTTTACGCAAACTCACAGTTTGCGTTAAAACAGCACCGATGTATCCCGCAGGCAATCTATTTATACCCGTGGGCCACGGCCGGCTTGAGGCGATTTTGAAAGAACCAAAGAGCCGCGCCTCTGCGGTCGCTTTGGTACTTCATCCACATCCGCTCGGCGGCGGGACGATGCACAACAAAGTAGTATTCCGCGCCGCTGCGGCATTGAACGACGCAGGACTCACTACGCTGCGCATAAACTTTCGCGGCGTGGGCCAAAGCACTGGTGAACACGACGAGGGTCGGGGAGAAGCCGAAGACGTTCGCGCAGGTCTCGAATATCTCACGACAAACTATCCGAATCTGCAAATTATGCTCTGCGGGTTTTCCTTTGGCGCGCGAGTAGGCCTGGAAGTAGGAATATCAGACGAGCGAGTCGTGAATCTAGTCAGCATCGGCACGCCCGTGAGTAAGTATGATTTCAGCTTTCTCGAAGCTTGCCGCAAACCCATCCTCTTTGTGCACGGAAATCTCGATGAGTATGGCGATCTGGATAAGCTTCAAATGCTGGTGGAGAAGCTGAAGACGCACACTGATGCCGAATTACATGTCATTAACGATTGTGGCCATTTTTTTGAAGGACATCTTGATGAGCTGAAGCAGATAATCACCGAATGGGCTACACGCCACTCGAAGAATTAGGCTTAACAGATGATTAAGTACAAGCTCCTATCGATCGCGATGCTTCTCGCGGTTTCACCGGCTGCTGTTCTGAGTCAAAAGATCACGAAGGAAAACCTCACTTCCGAAGACAAGAAGAGAAGTTTCTACCTTTACGTGCCGGCTAACGTAAAACGGGAGTCTCCGGTTCCATTGTTGATTTTACTTCACGGTTCAAACCGCGTAGGGCTATCGCTCGCGGACAAATGGAAAGAGTTGGCGGATCAGGAAGGCTTCATTGTAGTGGCGCCGGATTCTATTAATTCTTCGGGGTGGGCCATTCCGGCGGATGGTCCCGTGTTCATGCGTGATCTTGTAGACTACTTGAAAAGCAAATATGCGATCAATTCGCGGAGGGTTTACCTGTTTGGCCATTCAGCGGGAGCAGGGTTTGCGCTCCGGATGTCCCTTTACGAGTCGGAATACTTTGCTTCTGCTGCTATTCACGCCGGGGCACTCGACTTCGATGGCATAGAGTTGATCAAAACCGCCAAGAGAAAAACCCCGATTCATCTTCAGGTGGGTGACAGGGATCCGTTGTTTCCTGTTACCGACGTCAGGAAAACGCGCGACGCGCTGATAGCAGGCGGTTTTCCGGCTGAGCTCCAAGTGATCCCCAATCATAACCACTGGTACTACGACCTGGCGCCAAAGATAAACCTCACGGCCTGGGAGTTTCTCAAAACGCACGAGCTTTCGGAGGACCCGGTTTTTGAGAGCTACATCTTCAGGGACCCAAATTCAAAAGACGCCAGAGCTGCCGCGGCCAATTACAATCGCGGCATGGATAGCCTGCGCAAGGGCGATTTTGCGGGTGCAATTGTGGCGTTTACGCGAACCATCGAAGTGGAAACGAAACATGCTGAGGCTTATCACAACCGTGCGGTTGCATACACGCGTTTGACGAAATTCGAGGCGGCCATTGCGGACTTTACGCGTAGTGTTGCCATCAAGCCCACCGAGACTGGTTACAAGAACCGGGGTAGTATCTATCTCGAACTAAGAATGGTGGACGAAGCGATAGCGGATTTTACAGAAGCCATCAAACTCAAACCTTCCGAGCCAAGTTATACCAATCGCGGGCTTGCGTACGCACAAAGCGGTAAGGAAGATCTGGCGCTGGCCGACTACGATCAGGCGATCAAAATGGATCCAAACGCGGGTCGCACCTATATTCTGCGAGGATTGCTTGCCTTGAAAAAAAGGGATGTTGAGACAGCGCAGAGGGACTTTGATCAGGGATTCAAACTCAACCCTGGGTTGCACGAGGAGTTTGATTTGATAATCAAACAGATAAAGACAAGCCGCGGTATAAACTGACTTGGTGATGATGAAGTACAAACTCCTATCACTCGCGATGCTTCTCGTAGTTTCACCGGCTGCTGTTCTGTGTCAAAAGATCACAAAGGAAAAACTGACTTCAGAAGGGAAGAAGAGGAGTTTTTATCTTTACATGCCGTCGAGCGTAAAACCGGAGTCTCCGGTTCCCTTATTGGTTTTACTTCACGGCTCAAACCACGTGGGACTCTCGCTGGCGGAAAAGTGGAAGGAGTTGGCGAACAAGGAAGGCTTTATAGTAGCTGCGCCGGATTCTATTGATTCGGCAGTCTGGGGCATTCCGGCGGATGGCCCAGTGTTTTTGCGCGACCTTGTCGAAGACTTAAAAAGTAAGTATCCGATCAATGCGCGGAGGGTTTACTTGTTCGGTCACTCAGGCGGGGCTGTTTTTGCGCTCTTGATGGCCCTTTACGAGTCGGAATACTTTGCATCAATTGCCATTCACGCCGGAGCACTCAATTCGGATAGCCTTCGACTGATCAAAATTGCGAAAAGAAAAACGCCGATTCATATTCAAGTGGGTAATCGGGATCCATACTTTCCGATCCCTATCGTTAGGGAGACGCGCAACGCTTTTACCGAGGGCGGTTTCCCGGTTGAGCTCCGGGAGATACAGAATCACGACCATTGGTACTATGACCTGGCGCCGAAGATAAATCTGACAGCCTGGGAATTTCTTAAGAGCCACGAGCTACCTAATGACCCGGTTTTTGAAGAACATAACTTCAAAAAGGAAACGCGGGCTTCAAAAGACTTAAAGGCGTCGGCGACTCACTATAACCGTGGCACGGAACACTTGCAGGCGGGTGCCCTCGAGAGAGCAATTATTGAGTTTTCTCGTTCGATCGAGTTGGATCCAAAACAATCGGACGCTTACAACAATCGCGGCGTAGCGTACCTCGGGCAAAGAAACTACGATGCGGCGCTCGCCGACTTCACGCGCAGCATCGAGCTCAATCCGGCCGAGGGCGCCTACACGAACCGGGCAGGCATCTACTTCAATGCAAAAAAGTTCCCTGAAGCAATAGCGGATTATTCAGAGGCAATCAAACTCAAACCGTCTGCCGAATCTTATGCGAATCGCGGCCTTGCTTACGTGCAAAGCGCCAGGGAAGAGTTGGGGCTGGCTGACTACGATCGGGCTATTCAATCTTATCCAAAGTATGCTCGCGCGTACCTGTTGCGAGGGGTACTCGCGTTAAAGAATGGCCAGGACGAGTCCGCGCAAAAGGATTTTGACACCGGATTCAAACTTGACCCTCAGTTGCATGGCGAGTTTGATTTGATGATCAAACAGATAAAGACCAACCGCGGTATAAACTAACTGGCGATAAACAATATGAGCGAAACTATCGAACCAAAATCACCGCGCGATCCGGCCATTCGCATAACGCTTCTGCCGCGCGATACGAACTCAGCCGGCACGATCTTCGGCGGCGTGATTCTCAGTTATATCGACATGGCGGGCGCAATTGAGGCGCATCGCCGCACGCGAATGGAACGATTCGTTACCGTCGCGATGCGCGAAGTCATTTTTCACAAACCTGTTTTTGTCGGCGACCTTGTCAGCTTCTACGCCGAGACAGTGCGGATAGGGACCACTTCGATAACGATTCGCGTCATCGTCGAAGCAGAGCGAGTGGGAACCGGGACGGAAGAAGTCAGGGTCACTGAAGCTGAGGTTGTTTACGTGGCGGTAGATGCCAACCGGAAAAAAATCAAGATCGCTAAGTAGGCAGACTGCAATACTCGAGTGCGCCACCACTCGTCTTAAGCCCGCGGAGCGGTGCGGCAGCATAAAGCCTGGGGTGGAGCGCAGCGCAACCCCAGGAAAGCTTCGACCAGGAAAGTCCCAGCCCGCGGAGCGGGCGACAGCTCCGAATTGGAGAGGTCTGCCGCCCGCTACCGCGGGCTGAGTTTCTTGCTCGAAAGATTCCTGGGGTTCCGCTGCGCATGCTGCCGCCCGCTTCGCGTGCTTAATACGGGGAAATTCCCACAACCTCACTGTTTGCTGTGTACGGCGGCGGAGCTAGTGGACGGCAGCGGAGCTGGGCTTCCTTTTTTCGTAAGGCGGGCTGCCATTGCCTTACCCTCTGCCGACGTCCAGGGCTGTCCGTAGAAAAGCCCGGCGGCTGTCGCTTCAGGCACTAGTCGCTTATCCAGGGGGCTTCCGCCGGCCGGAATCAACATATCTACGATGTATGAATTGAAGTAAAGATTCACGTTGCCTTTTTGTTCGGGATGCAGTTCGGGCCTGCCATCAGCGGCGACTCTCCATTTCCAGGTGCGCCAAACTTCGCCGTTGTTCATCAAGCTGCATTCCCAGTTGCCCGGGTAATCTTCCAGGGCCAGGCGATTGGTGGCGCGCACGCTTCCCCACGTTAACGGCGCCTGCACACGCACCATACGAAACCCAATTTTATCTCGATATTCCGTGCCGCGTTTGTATTGCGGGGCCAATCTGTCCTGGTAAATAACCACAAAGTTTCTTTCTGCCCGACTGATTGCCTGGTCGGCATAGGGCATCGGGCCAGGCATCGAAAGTCGCTTTCCATCCACCGAACATCGCATGTAGCCGTGTGGCAGATCCTCGCCGATCTCGCTTGGCGAGAGGTTGAAGAAGAGCTCGACGTGATTTGCACCCGAGCGTTCGGGACGGCTGCCGTATTCGAAATAAGATGTGTAGCCCGTCGGACGCAAGAAAATGAAACTTACCGGCGCTTCGGCATGACGCGGAATATAGTAATCCGGTGGGGCTACGCCGGGTTGTTGTCCTGATAACACATGATCCACCGTTCGAACTTCCATTCGGTAAGTGCGGACGAGCTTCTCTTCGTCCGTGTCGCCGTTCACGGTAAAGACCTTCACGTCGAATTTGCCGATTTCCTTGGTGGCAGTGTCTTTGCGCCAACACTCGTTGGTCCACATATAGCTCTGGTCAACAGCATTCCCTTCGCGACGATAGATATCTACTTCGCAACGAGTGGTCGCCACCGCCGTTCCACCCTTAGCTACGACGAGTTTGATCGCGCTGCGATTGGGATACTCGCCAAAAACTCTGACATGACTCTTCAGTACCCAGCCTGTGCTGTATGGAATGTTATTGTGCCCCAGCGCCTCGGTGGCTACCGCTTGAAACCATGTAAATCCATCGTCGACATAGTTGGCAGTGCCACCCTGCGGCACCATCGCCGTTTGCTCCGCGGCTTGCCGGGGTGCCTCAATCGGAGTTGGTGTCCCGGTGGGCGATGGTTGAGTCGTTAGAACTCGCCCTGGTCTGGGAATGCCTACTCTTCTTTGTCCTGCGCCCGTGATGCTGGTTAAGGAGAGCATCAAAAGGCAAAGGCAAACAATGGAAGCTGAATTTTTCATTGTTGTCTTCCTTTCACCGCGGCAAGAATCCCTTGGTATCTAGCAACCGTTAGTTGGATTGGTTGGTTAGAAATGATGACCTTATTAAGCCAGGTCCGCAAACTAACAGTTTGCGTTACATCGAACGCTGGCCTCGTTATTTCTTCTTCGGCAGATTTGCCGTGAAGGTGCCTTTGATTGATTTGTTGTCTTCGGTCAGATTCACTTCGCCGCTCACAGTGTCTGCGGTAACCGCAGTGATCTTCACCTCGCCATCAACCGGTTTCCTGGAAGACAGCGTTTCGAAATTCGTTTTCGTTTCTTTGCCGTCGGTTGAAGCGTTAATGACGATTGAGCGAACCGTGTTGAACTTGTCTGCCTTAGCACTATAGGTGCCGACTTTGAACGGCGAATCATCCCTGGTTCCATCTTCACCGGTAAGTTGAATATCGATGCGCATGTGCTCAGGCGACGCCAGTGGTTTTCTCACCCAACCGGGATAGGAGGTGTCCATCTCGTAGTTGGCCAGGTAGATAGTGTGAGCAAAGGTTTGAATGTTTGGCTTTCCGGGTGCTGTCGAAATGACATTGCCATAATAGACGGCGCCTGGCTTGAGGGTGAGCGTCGAATCTTTGCCGCTAACTTTGACGTTAAGTTGGTGCGAACCTGCGGTTCGTCCGGCCACGCCACAACCGGTAAGTAATAGAGCGGCGAGAAAAACTGCCAGCAACTTTTGCATGTTGGTCTCCTGAGTTGTTTTCCTTGCCCCAACGGGGCTACGTCTGACAGCCCAGGGTTGCCGCTTCGGCTACCCTGGGTACGCGAATAGGGAATGATTTTCAACCGCAACGCGGTTGCGTCCTTCGCTTCGGCATTTCAACAGGCGCAACCGCCTTGCGGTTGAAGAAGCTAATCATTGCTTTCTCCCAGGGTAGCCGAAGCGGCAACCCTGGGCTGTAAGACGTAGCCCCGTTGGGGCAATAGAACTTCGCCGAGTCTTTACCGCGTCTCGTTCTGTAATGGCCGTTATCGCTGCGACAGCGCACGGCGCGGCGAATGATCGTACTAGTCCGGAATAAAGGTGCAGATCGCGACGACCCTTTGTGTCGAGGTGTCAAAAACTATGGCTACCACCTTCGCGCTTCGACTGTTGCTTAAAACAACGCCGCGAACCGGCGAGCCCGAGTTAGGAATATCTATCGAGGCAGCTTCACCTGATGTCAGGGTTAACGGACCTCCCATGTTAGAAGATGCGATTCGGTAGATATTGCCCTGTTCCATGTATTCCATCTGTCTGAAGCGGACGCGAACAACGTCGTCGCCAGTCACGTCACCGGTCGCGACCGTAAGCCGGAGTACTTGATTCGGACCGAGCGTAAGCATGCCCGTATCGGCGACAGGCTTCATTCCGGCTTGAGCCTGGGCCGCGACCGATAGCAGCATGATGTTGAACAAAGCCGCGACTAATAATTTCACCCTGGTTCTCATTGTTTTCTCTCCATTCCTCGTTGAACAAAAGTCATTCTTCCGTTTAGTAACGAACCTTCGAAAACCGTCGTTACCGGTGACCTTTGTAGAGTTAAACTTTCCCAACCTCTATTAATGAGTTGGATTATTTGCTCAAGTAAACAGTCAGCTTGGAATCGTCTGAATTTGACTTTGCCAGTAGCCGGACCGCGTTGACGTGACGCCCATCTGAAAAATCCAGCAGGTTGTAAACGCCGGCCCTTTGAGCACTGTCGTTGAAATCCACTACCTGAACACTACCGTTGCCAAAGACGACTTCAGCGAAGCTGAGTTGCGCTAAACCGTCAATCTTTATGAAGAGAGCATTGCCTCTGCCGTCGACCCCGAGGTTTGTGTCTACCCAACCTTCATCGCTATGGATCTCCTCGCTGTCTTGCCAAACCAAACGTTCGCTCGACGGAAGCGATACAACTCTCGCGTTCCAGGTGCGCGAGGGCAGATAGACTACCGGCGCATTCAGCGACACCACTTTCCGGGCCGGACGTACTACCACCGTTGTTGGCAGCACTCGCCGGATCGGATGGCCATTACGGACGACCAGCCTGGTGTGTTTAACGGGCCGGCGAACCACCACACGCGCTGGGCGAGCAGGTCGAACCACGACACGGCGTCGCTGTCCAGCCATTGACTCCGGGGCAACCAGAGCTGCCAATAACAGGGCAAAACCAAAAAAGCTCAAAGTCAGTCTTTTCATTTCATCTCCTTTTTATCGCAGACATCGTTGTCTACCTGTCGTTCGCTGGCTCCGAGGTGGACAGTCAGGAATGTCTGTCCTGCGTTTCAAGCGCCTCTTGCCTTTCAATAGCGACACTCTTATCCTTCGGGCAGCCAAAAGTCCTTTGAACTCCCCTTAGAAATTGTTAGAGAATTTATTAGAACCCCTGAATGTCCCGCCAAGTTAGACATCTCTACGAATTCGGCCCATTTAGATTGGACCCCGAGAAGCCCTGCCTCTGGCGAGACGGCGAGCTTGTATCGCTTTCCCCGAAAGCCGTGGAAACGCTGCTTGTCCTGGTTCAACAAAATGGGAAGCTGGTTGAGCGCGCGCAACTAATGAACGCCATCTGGCCGGACACCTTTGTTGAGGACGGCAACCTCAATTTCAACGTCTCGGTGTTAAGGAAGGCACTCGGGACGGACGAGGCAGGTGAGCAATACATTCAGACGGTTCCGAGACATGGCTACCGGTTCAACGCGGATGTTCGTGAGGTTGCCGAAGAGGTGCCTGCCCTCATCGTTGATAAACACCCGCGCGCTCGAATAGTCGACGAGCCGGAATTGCCGGCCGTAACCGACGTGGAGATAGCAAAGGCCGCGGTACCGTCTGCCCCTTCGGCCCAAATACATACAGCCCAAAAACATACAACCCAGAAAAATACGGCGACGTACGTTGCTGCGGCCCTGGGCTTAATAGCAATCGGAGCGTTGGTCTGGTTTGTGTTTTTGCGAAAGGTCGCCCCGAATCAACCGACTAGTGGCGCTCCGCCCGCGATCCAATCGATTGCTGTTTTACCTCTAAAGCCATTGAGGAATGACGAGTCAGACAAAACCCTGGCGCTCGGATTAACCGACACGCTGATTACCAGGCTGGGCAGGCTGCGTTCAATCGTTGTCCGTCCAGTGTCGAATGCCGGACAGGAGCCCGACTCGCTTGAGATCGGTCGCAGGCTAAGGGTTGATGCTGTATTGGAGGCGACCCTTCAGCGCACCGACCAGCGTCTTCGCATCAACACGCGTTTGCTGCGGGTAGGTGATGGCGCTTTGATCTGGTCGGCAAGCTTTGATGAAAACGAAACCGATCTTTTCCACCTGCAAAATGCGCTTGCCATTCAAATCACCGAATCGCTGGGAGCGAGCTTGAATGCGAAAGAGATGGAGCTGCTAACTAAGCGGGACACTCAGAATCGGGGAGCGTTTCATGCTTACTGGCGCGGACGGTTTTTTCTGGAGAAAAGAAACCCTGAAAAAGCGATTGCCGAATTTCGGGAGGCGATAAACCTTGACCCGAATTACGCCCTGGCTTTTACCGGACTTGCAGATGCCTACGTCTGGCAGGCAAGTTTTACAAACGAGGCCGACGATGAACTCTATGGGAAAGCCAGGTCAGCAACCGACAAGGCGCTGGCGTTAGATCCAAATCTCGCCGACGCTCACAGTTCACTTGGCCGGATCAAGCATTGGTACGATTGGGATTGGCCAGGGGCGGAGAAATCGTTTCGGCGCGCAATCGAGCTCAATCCAAACAGCGTCAACGCACGCCAGTTTTACTCACGTCTGCTGACAACTCTGGGCCGTTACGACGAAGCGCTTAACGAAATGTACAAAGCGCAGGAGCTCGACCCGCGCTCGGCGGATTTGGGAGTCCCGCTTTCCGGCGTTCTGGAAAAACGCGGCGAATTTGACGAAGCCATAAGAGTGCTGCAATCAACGTTGGAGATGGACAAAGATTCGAAATTCGCGCGTCGAGGAATAGCGAACGCTTATTTGCTCAAAGGCGATTACGCCAAAGTCATTGAACTAGGCGACGAAGAGTTTTCTAACCCGAAGGAAACCGATTTTGCCTGGGCTTCGATGCTGGCGACCGCCTATCACAAGACCGGGCAATCCGGTAAAGCGACGGAAATGCGAAATCGGTTGCAGAAAATGGCCGAGAACGATCCGAAGTCACTTTATTTCCTGGCATATCATGACGCTGAAATGGGACGCACGGAGGAAGCGGTGGCCGCGTTGTGGAAATGCATCGCACTGCGCGAAGAGAGAGTGGTAACGACTAAAGAAGAACCGCGATTCGCCGCAATCAAAGACGACCCTCGCTTTCAAGAGATTCTGAAAAAAATTAATCTCACAGACTGAACGTCGTTAATTCAACCCCGGTTATTGATGCAGTTTGATTAGGCAACTGGTTACAGAACGAGAGCGCGGTAGCGCGGGATGCTTGTAGTACCGAGTATTCACTTAGCTGGTTTTCAGTTCTGCGGCCTTAGCGCATGAGGCTGCTTCATCGCTATCCGGCAGTGTCTTGCCGGCTGCCTCGATAGCGAGTTGGTTCTGTTTGATTCCAGAAAAACGATTGCCAACGCAATCGCGATTAGGAATATGGTCAGTAACGCAAAACAGCCAATCATAATTGGAATAGTCTTCCGGGTGAGCTTGTCCCGGTTTGATTGCCTCAGTTGTTCCAGTGCGCCTGCCTGGTGCGTAATTGTCGGTGCCGGAATTCTTTCGGCGATGTCGGCGATTTGAAAAAGATCCGCGAACCAGCTCTGAACTTCTTCACGCGACAAATGGTAAGCAAACACGCTGGTCGTATGACGAAAGCAAAGCTCAAAGGCGTTCGGGCGCAGATGGATTTGCCGCAACACCGCGTCTTGATTCGACTGCAAAAGGTGCCGGATCGAGTTTCGCGCCTGCTGCCTGCCCAGGAAATTATGCATCCAGGTTTGGTCAAGCGCATCGACACACAAGTCTAGCCAGCCTGAATCACCAGCTTCCCGAAGGGGTTGATTCAGCGGCGCATTTATCAGCGAAGCTGGTTGGTTTTTGTCTCCGACAGTAAAACGAGTTTGCAGTGGCGTCTGCAAATAAATATCAATAGTCGGACCGCGGTAGAAATAAACGTCGACTTTTCTGTTGTTGATGGTGCCGTGATACTGGCGAAACTGAAACAGATAGTAACTGCCTTGTAACCCTAAACCGCCGGCACCAAAAATTGCCTCCAGCTGTTTTGTTCGTCGGCGAATTACAAAGGTCCCGAAGACCACCCCAAAACCCAAAATCGACGAAAGAAAAAGTGTGCCTCCCCACAGAACGACAGTCGGGCTCCATTGATTGTTTTGCACCAACCACAAGGGAACAAAGATGAAAGCTCCGGCGAGAAGAACAACAATCGGCACAACTATCAGCAGTACGAGACAACTGCGTTTTTGCTTCGCGATATAGATGCGTCCCAGTTTAGACATGCAGCTTGCGAACAATGGTTCTAAGACACCGCGTTTTGATAATTGATGATCTCCAAAAGCGATCAACACAAGTTCGAGTGAACACCGCACTTTTCATATTTGTCTCTTTCAACCTTTGCGAATCAATTGGGAATCCCATCACCTGATTATGATCTCCAGTGAGTACGCGAATTTAGGCCTTTTCTTTTGCAACTCGGCCAGCGTAAATGCCTCGAGGCAGCTCATATAGATTTTGATTTTGTAGCTCCCGGTTTCTTCTATTTCGCCTTCCCACTCATCAATTCCCGTCGGAGAATCACCGAGAAACAATTTCTTGCCCTTGCGGTCAAATAACTCAAAATAGATGCCGCACTCGTTCGCTTTAGACAGAAAAACAGAGTTTGAAACGACCTTTATCTCAGCCGTCCGACCTTGGCGCAGCGCCAGGTGATAGAAGTGCGCGTCAGCTTTTCTACGCGGCGCAAACTTTTTCCTGATCGTCGCCTTGCCGTCTTTTAGCGCAATCGTCGTTGCCTGGGAGCGCGCGATGGACGCTAAACAACAGGTTAGAAGCCAGAGCGCTATAACTTTTCTCAGCAGTGTCGCCGCATTCCTGAAATTCAAAATTGAAAGCTCAAACTGAACTTACTATCAGTGTTCGACCTGTTCAGTTCAACAGTGGAGTTGCCAATTTTCCAGGTTCTGTTGTAGTCGTTAGATAGCGTGGATAAAGGGGCGGTGATGTCGGTTTCGATCTCCTTTGGCAACGGCTGATCGTTGACCATTTTGGCGACGGCATCGGCCTGCGTTATGAAAAACGCCACTCCGTCCGGGCGCTTCGACATGGTTAAAATGACCTTCTTGATCTCACCCTGTTCACCGATGGCGGCGTAACTAAAAGAGGGACGCATGTCGTTCTCATACGAGGCGGTTCTAATGTCCTTTGCCCCAAAATGCGTACTGCCTGAACAACCAGACCCGTCGTATTCAGAACGGGACTCAAAACTCGGGTGGGCCAACATCTGACAAATCTCAGTGGCCGGAATTCCTTTTCTGTCTTTCGCGTCGGTATTGCCTGTTGCTTTTTTGCCTGATGCAGAACAACCCAAGGTTAGAAGCAAACTGGCAAACAGTAACGTTAGCGATAGGATTCGGTATTTCATTTCTTCCTCCTCGTCTTATCTAAACTAAATACAGTGCGGGTTTTTCAATTCTCTTCGACCTTCCACTTGCGTAGAGCTTTATCTTTCCGGCAGACCGAGAGCGGTCGGGCGTATGCACTTTTGATTTCCAAAACGTGTTTGGTTTCCTTGTCTACACGCATCCGAAAACAGGCACAGCCATACCCGTAGCTTCCGCCGAAGAAACTAACCCATTGAGTTTTCTTGAAAACGGGTGCGACGAAATCCTCGAGTTGATAACCGCCTTGCACCCCGATGATCC
>JBGTCM010000375.1:0-5623 GCA_041748795.1 Pyrinomonadaceae bacterium | reverse complement strand
GAGTCCATGCCGTTTAGCGCATCGGACTTCATCGGGACGCCTAAAACCGGAAGCGTGGTGTGGGCCGCAATGACACCAGCGAGATGTGCAGCGCCTCCAGCGGCTGCGATAATGATCTCAATACCACGATCACGTGCATTGGCGGCAAATTCGGACGCGAGCTGCGGACTGCGGTGCGCCGACATAACTCGGCACTCATGGTCAACTCCAAATTCCGTTAGTGTGGCATCGGCGTGCCGCATGGTTTCCCAATCGGATTTGCTGCCCATGATGACGGCGACCAGTGCCGATGATGATTTATTTTCAGGAGTCATCGTTTTTACGAGGTTTGTGCGCGCGTAACGCAAACTGTTAGTTTGCGGACGGTGCGGTGAAAGATCCAATGGCCGAGAGTGGCGTTTGTCGAAGCAATAAGCAAACTAAGAGTTTGCTTTACGTTATTCCGTGTTGGGGTTCTGTTCGTCTTTGATTTCTTCGTTGTTAGGATCCTGCACACCGGGCACCGAGAGTTCTGCCGCCGAACTTCCGCGCTCGCGCAGCTTCTCTGTGGGTCCTAATTCGTTATTGGCGGAATCGGTTTGCGGTTCATCAGAGCTTGCCTTCGCCGTAGCGTTGCCTTCATTACTGTTATTCATACTCATCCCTCCGTTTTCATATTGAAGTTCGCCTCTAACGTAACGCAAACTGTTAGTTTACGGACGGTGCGCTCAAAGATCCCATTGCTAAAACTGGCCTGTATCGCGTCGATCCGCAAACTAACAGTTTGCATTACAAACTACGCACCCTGGTCGAGTGAGTACCCGCGCTCGCCGTCAAAGTTATAAAGATTCTCGGTTTTGATGAAATCAAAACCGGCCCCCGCGACGCGATCCAGCAGGGAAGTGATCTGCGCATGCGAAATGGTGTCGCCATCGCTGGCAGCCATGAAACGACACCGCCAGTGATCGGAACAGAATGTTTCCGCGTGACCGTCAGGCCAAACCTTCACACCGCGATTGCTCATCATGATGAGTCTGGTGCCGTCGCCGCTGAGTTTGCTTAAAGATTCACCAAGGTCATTCGCGCTACCCTTGGTCCAGTCAAGAAACACGTCAACGCCCACCAGCTCCTTCTTTGCCCGGGCGCGCGATGGTGCAGCCGCTTTCGCTGAGGGTGCCGCTTCTGGTACGGCTTTGTATTTCGCCGCCTTTAATGTTTGAGGCCCCTGGCCCATCCGCTGTCCGACCGCTTCAGCAAATTCCTTCGTGCCAACCTTCTGTTTGCTCTTACCTTCGTCATAGATGTCGTAGGTGTGAATCCCATCTTCGATGGTCCGCAGCCAGGCATTGTGCACGCGTTCGGCAATATCAGTCTGGCCGATATGTACCAGCATCATCACTGCGCCGAGTAGCAACCCAGATGGGTTGGCCAGATTCTGTCCTGCGCGCCGAGGGGCCGAACCGTGAATCGCCTCAAACATTGAAACGTGCTCTCCGATATTTGCCGAGCCCGCGAGTCCGACGGAACCGGCGATTTGAGCGGCCACGTCAGACAATACGTCGCCATAAAGATTTGGCATCACCACTACGTCGAAAGCCTCCGGCGTGTCGGCAAGTTTTGCCGCACCGATGTCTACGATCCAGTGTTCGTTTTCAAGGTCAAAATACTCCACCGCAATTTCGTCAAACACCTTATGAAACAACCCGTCGGTGAGTTTCATGATGTTGTCTTTAGTGAAACAGGTAACTTTCTTCCGATTATTGCGGCGCGCGTATTCGAAGGCGTAACGAACAATTTTTTCGGAACCCGGTCGTGAGATTAGTTTCAGGCATTGGACCACTTGCTCGGTTTGTCTGTGCTCAATGCCTGCGTAGAGGTCCTCCTCATTTTCACGAACCACGACCACGTCCATCACTGGATGCTTGGTGTCAACAAACGGGTGATAGGAAACGCATGGACGTACGTTGGCATAGAGGCCCAGCGTTTTCCTGACAGTCACATTTAGACTCTTGTACCCGCCACCCTGCGGTGTGGTAATCGGAGCTTTCAGGAATACCTTCGTGCGCCGTAGCGAATCCCAGGCACTGGGCTCGATGCCTGAAGTATTGCCCGCCAAATAGACCTTCTCGCCGATGTCGATCGTTTCGATATCCAGCGCGGCGCCTCCAGCCTGCAAAATGTGCAGCGTCGCTGCCATGATCTCTGGCCCAATGCCGTCGCCGTGCGCCACAGTGATAGGAACAGATTTGGACATATTGCCAATCAGACCTTTCGTGAATAGTAAATTGCGGTGAAGCAATATAAGCCACGAAGATGGAAGCAGGCAATTCAATACAGAACCCATCGCGGTAGCGCGGGATACCTGAGGCTACTCTCAATGAGCTTTGGGGCGACCCCACCACGAATAGGCACTTCGAACTCTCTCGAGAGCGACCCATTTTGTATCTTCTGACAATAACCCTTGAACCGGAGCGAGCTCTTAAGCATCCGGCGCTACCGCGCTCGGTTCTGTAATGCCTTTACCCTTTGCGTCTCTTGTTTTCCGAGGTTCCGAACGTAGGCAGAGCCTCCAAACACTTCTATGGGCATATCGGTAAGGCCGAGCCTTACCGCACGGAGAGCGGCAAAGCCGCCCGGGTCGCAGTGATTTTGCCAGGTTTATATGGCCCCAAAGCTTGAACTCGCCCGGCGGCCTGGGGCATACTTAGCGCCGTCCAATGGTTCCTGCTCTCGCGCATCAGTGGTGACTGCGCCTGCCCGTGACCGCAAAGCGACCCGCGTTCGGCTGAGGAGAGAGTGAGGCAGTTGTCAACTTGTTAGAAGCTGCTCTCGAAGTTTAGAGCACCGGGTTCGTCGCGTTTCGCCTGAACAGCCAAGGAGCTCCCCGCTTGAGTCTGCGATGTTGTTTTTGCCCGCGCTTCGTTCGATCAAAAGGATAATACAGAAATGGGTACCAAACTTTACGTGGGAAACCTCTCGTTCCGCACAACGAGCGAGGAACTAAAAGATGCCTTCGCGTCAGTAGGCACAGTGGAGTCAGCTTCGGTGATCGAAGATCGAGACACTGGCCGTTCGCGCGGATTTGCCTTCGTTGAAATGGCGACTCCGGAAGAAGCTGCGGCAGCCATCGAGCAATTCAACGGCAAAGACTTCGGCGGCCGCAACCTGACGGTTAATGAAGCTAAGCCGAGGGAAGATCGAGGCCGTGGCGGTTATGGCGGTGGCGGTGGCCGGGGTGGCGGTGGTGGCTATGGCGGTGGCGGCGACCGTGGTGGCTATGGCGGCGACCGCGAGCCGCGCTGGTAAACAACGGGTAAGGGGTCAGGGGTAAAGGGAAATTGGCGAGCCTCTTGTCTTGCGGTTCCCCTTTGCCCTTGACCCCTTCCCCTTTTTATCTTCTTTCCGCAGGCGTCAGCTTCAGCTTTACCCGCTCGTTCGCGCGCATTACTTCCACTTCGTATTCCTGACCGGCCTTCATTTCTCCAAGCGCAGACGTGTAATCGTAGACATTGCGTACCTCACGACCCGCTAGTTTTACAATCTTATCTCCTGCTTTCAGTCCCGCTTTGGCAGCCGGTGAATCTTCTCGCACGCCATCCAGCAGCATTCCATCAGTTGAATCCGCGTAGTTCGGTATAGTGCCGAGGTAGACGCGAAAGCCGGTTGCGCGCCCTGGCGCCTGGGCCTTGGCGACCGTATAGGTCGGGCGTTTGTCGGCATCGTCGATTTCATGAATCACTCGTGTGACCAGAGTCAGTATCCTCGCCTCATCTTCATAGGCAATTTTGTCTGCCGTGTCAGACGGCTTGTGGTAATCCTCGTGAGTTCCCGTCCACAAAAACAGTACCGGCACCTTCTTCGCATAAAATGACGAGTGATCGCTGGGCCCGAAACCATCTTCATTGAGTGTAAGATCAATTGTCGGCACGTGATCAAGACTGACGACTGTCTTGCCGTTCGCGCCGACGACTATCGGCATGCTCACGGGCCGCGTGCCCGAAACGATCGCG
This sequence comes from Pyrinomonadaceae bacterium, assembly GCA_041748795.1. Taxonomy (GTDB): domain Bacteria; phylum Acidobacteriota; class Blastocatellia; order Pyrinomonadales; family Pyrinomonadaceae; genus PSRF01. The sequence goes on along the minus strand of JBGTCM010000375.1, from coordinate 1,634 downwards.
GCGGTGGTGGCCGGCGTCTCCTCTCTGGCTGTGACCTTCATCCTTTGCCCGGAGTTGGCATCAGCCACGATCTGTCGAAATTGCTCAGCAGTTCCAACCCCTCCGACGGTCAGACGATTGTTCTTCATACGTCCGATCATATCCATGTTAATCATGGCGATAGTATTTTCGATCGGCACTACAGGATGATTTACGTAGTAATTGGAACCGAGCAATCCTTCCTCTTCGCCGCTGAACGCAATGAACACCACCGTCCGTCTAGGCCTTTCCGCAGACAGCAATCGCGCCATTTCCAATACGCCTGCGGTGCCGGACGCATTGTCGTCAGCGCCGTGATGTACTTCGCCCTCCTTCGGCGCCAGGCTGCCTGCCCCGCCATGACCAAGATGGTCGTAATGGGCGCCGATTACAATCGCCTCGTTTTTGAGGACCGGATCAGAGCCGTCGAGAATTCCTATGACGTTTGCCGCGGGTACATCCTGTCGAATAAGGCGGATCGTTAATGAGACTTTAACCGCTGTTTTGTTGATAGACGAATGGGTCTTCTCGCGCGAAGCAAATTCGAGATCGCTAAGGGTGGAACCCGGAATCAGACGCACCACCTCCTGTTTCGAAATGGCGGCGACCGGAATCCCCGCATCCCCGGCGTTGTCGTAACTCAGCCGTGACAAGCGATCGTCTTTGAAGTTGTTTTCACGGGCTATCACGACCAGGGCTTTAGCTCCCGCGTTACGCGCGGCAATCGCCTTCCAGCGCACATCTTCATAACGCGCAAACTGCCCGTGAGGGTTATCGCCATCAGGTGTCCCGGATAGAGCGACGACGATCTTGTTTGCCGTGTCTATCCCGGCGTAGTCGTTGTAGTTCAACTCTGCGGCGGTAATTCCAAATCCGACAAACACCGCAGGGGCGTTTACCTTTCCATTCGATGAAAGCCCTAGTGGCATCCAATCTTCGCCGGTGCGGAGATTAGAAGGGGTTAACGTGGAGGACAGGAGGTTGTCTTCACCTAATTCAACTCCGGCCACGTAAGGAAAGGGTTGGAGATACTGACGCCAGTCAGTGGCCCGCGATTTACCGGACCGTGATGGTTGAGAGCCGGGACGCAAGCCAAGCTTCGCGAATTGTTCGGCCACATATTGCGCGGCTTCATCGGCGCCGGTGGTTCCGGTACGCCGGCCTGTCAGTTTATCCGAAGCAAGATAAGTAACGTGTTCGCGTAGCCGATCGACACTTGGCGACTTCGTCGTGGTCGTACTTTGAGCAAGCACAACACTAAACGCCAACGTGATGATCAGCGAGATGTTCAAGAATTTGCGAAACATGAGAGACCTCTTTCTATATGGGGGGTGCCGTGGTGCCAGTCGCCCGTTTAGGGAGCGGACTTGTCCGCCCCGCGGGCACAAGTGCCCGACCTAAACGGAAATTTGTTGAGACCCACACCCTTTACTCCACCCAGTCAGCGATAAAGATGTTCGTATCGCCTCGCGCAACGGCATTGCGATTAGAAGCGAAGACGAGCTTCTTGCCATCCGGCGAAAACATCGGGAAACCGTCAAACGTGTCGTTGTCTGTGATGCGTTCCAGCCCCGATCCGTCCACGTTAATTTTGTAAATATCGAAGTTTCGTCCCT
>JBGTCM010000374.1:0-3258 GCA_041748795.1 Pyrinomonadaceae bacterium | reverse complement strand
GAACGAAAGGCGTATGTTGTCTTCGCCCTTTCGTGTCCAATCCGTTTCTCAGCCCAGCGGCCATCGTCAATAGCATGATAAGGCTGCATTGACGCGATGACCTTCAAACGCCCGAACCTGGCAATGTCGTCACGTCGCAAGTGTTGCGCATGCTCGATTCGGAAGCGACGATCTTGCGCGCCGTTTTCCTTAGTCACCATTTCAAAAATCGAGAGGATTTGTTCGTTAGCATGATCGCCGATGGCGTGAATCATCACCTGGAGACCGGCGCGGTCGGCATCGCGTGCGCGCCCGAGCATCGCACCTTCTGGAAACATTTCATCGCCGGCGAGACCGCTGGTCTCAGGCGCGTCCGTGTACGGTTCGTAGAAGAAAGCAGTCGTCGAACCGAGGCTGCCGTCCGCAAACCCTTTCAACCCGCCGATGCGCAACATGTCGCTGCCAAAGTGTGCGCGCACCCCCGTTCTCGCAAGACGCTCCCATGCCGGCAGAGGTGAAACGGCGTAGACCCGGGTTTTCAGTTCGTTACGGTTGAGAAGAGTCTGGTAAACGCCAACGTCGTTTCCCGCCGACATGTCCTGAACGCTGGTAACTCCCAACCGCGCGGCATGGTCCGTCGCTGCGCGGGCCGCAGCTACCTTCTCCTCAAAACTCGATGCGGGAATTACTTTCCACACATAACTCATCGCTGCGTCTTTCAGGACGCCTGTGGGTTCGCCAGTTTTTGGATTTCGAACTATCAACCCGCCGGGTGGATCAGGCGTTTGGCGCGTCACTCCGGCAAGCTTAAGTGCCAAACTATTTGCCAGCGCCATATGGCCATCAAGTCGGCTAACAAACACTGGCGTGTCCGCGGTAAAACGATCAATCAACTCCTTTGTCGGAAGTGGGGCGCCGGTCCATCGCTCATGGTCCCAATCACCGCCGGTAATCCAACGGCCGGCGGGACGACGTTCAGCAAACGCTTTTATTCGCGAGGCAAATTCGTCAGGCGTACTGGCGTCACGGAGATCGACGCTCGAAAGTTGAAATCCGCCGCTAAGGAAATGGACGTGTGAATCGTTGAAGCCCGGTAAAACAAGCTGCTGCTTACCGTCGATGATTCGAGTACCGGCGCCGGCGAGTTTTCTAATCTCCTCGCTGGAGCCTACAGCCATGATCCGACTGCCAAAAATCGCAACGGCTTCGGCACTGGGCCGCGACTGATCCATCGTTCGCACGTTCGCGTTGACGATGATCAGACTCGGCGATGAAGAGTTTGATTGCGCTTGGGCGTTCATTGAAACAAATGATCCAAGCAGACATAACCAGAGAAATGCTTTTAAGTCCATGCGCAGCTGAAGGCCATTTCGATTTGCGTCGAACCCGTGTCGAATCCATAGTCACATCGGGTTCAGTTGAACTATCAGGAACGATCCACGAATCACACTAAGCCGCACGAAAAAAATCACCCTTCGTGAAGTTTAGTGAATTTAGTGGATCGTCCCTACTCTGATCGCATTACGCTTCCCATTTCAGTAGTCCTTCCGACGGCTTCTCGCTGGCTCTCTATCGTCCGCGCCGCAGCGTGCGCAGTTGTCTAATTCGATCGATTACCGCGTTGGTTAATGTTGCCACCTCTTCGCGATTGTAGTTAGCGGCTCTGAACGCGTCTCGAATCTGCGACCGGCTTAAACGTGACAGCCAGTTCCCCATCCAACGGGCGTCGGCGACTGTGATGTCTTCAAAAATGTCTTTCTTCTTACCGCTGTAGCGAAACTTGACGCGATCGCCCTCGACCTCTTCGATGAACTTCGCCTTCTCGTAGTCTTCTGGATTATTGCGGCTACGTGTGATGGTCCAAAGTACGGGCAGGCCTCCAGTCTTGCCAAACGTAGCGCCGAGATCACTGATGACATGCCGCAGTCTGTTCCTGCCCTTAACCTCGATGACTTCGTTGTTCGAGTCTTTAATGTCCCAGTTCTCGAGAAAAAGCATCATGATTTTAAGACCCTGGAACTGGCGTGAGCCGATAAACGGGTTGTCTTCCCACTTCCATTCGTCGTGACGCTTTTCCGAATCCGGCCTTGCTTCAAGTCTTACGTCTTCAAACGTTCCTTTTCCAGGTATGGTCAGACGCGGCACCAGATGATTGATTTCGGTTTCAAAGCCCACCGCCCATAGAAGCCGGACCGCCGCAGCTTCCGACTGCGCTTCCTTCCCAATCTTCGCCACCCATTCGCGGCCGGCGCCATCGCGGATACGATACTTTGTGCCTGAGTAACCGCCCTTGTCCTCTTCGAGAAACGTGATGCGACTCAGGTTCGGGCGCATAGCAGTGCCGCCTGGGCCAAGGTAGAGATTTCGGGAATTGATGTTGGTTGGGGCGGTCCATAAAACACGGGCGCCTCGAGGTATTTCCTTTTTCTTTTTTTGTCGCGCCTCCGCGGAAGAAAAGGAGAGCGACAACAGCACAACCGCCAAAGCAATCAACTTCTTGGAAACCCTTGTTTTGAACATCTCTCACACACCCTTTCTAGCCAGCAAAGCTGGCAACAACGGGGGAAAGACAGAGTTATAGGCCCGCAAATAATGACTTGAATGGCCATGCATCTTACAGTCAAGAGGTGTACAGAGTACAACCTTCAGGTTCGTCTTTCACAAACTAAGCAGGTTGGGGTTCTGAGGCCGATGTCCGACACACTTCAGGAAGATCTGATTAAGTCAGGTTTTTGATTTGTACCGCGAAGCGGTTACGTAACTTAGCCCAGGGTTGCCGGGCTGCGCGGCTACCCTGGGTAAAAGAGTCTAACGATATCCAACCCCAACCGGGGTTGTGTCGAATTCGAGGCAGGCGATTCTAGGCTATTCGATTGGCGATACGTTCGAGTCGTACGGTAGAGCCGCAACCCCCGTTGGGGTTGAACCTTTCCATAATTCGATCCCAGGGTAGCCGCGCAGCGCGGCAACCCTGGGCTAAGTTAAGTAACCGCTTCGCGGTACAAATCAAAAAACCTGACTGAATCAGATGTTCCTTCAGTTTGTCGTGTGTAGGGCGCATTTGGAAACTCAGAATTATCCTGCCAACAGCGACAACTAAAAGTGAGTCGGACATTCAAAGCTAGTTTCGTCGAAGCCTGATGTATGATTGTCGCAGCACAAACCGTGGACAAACTCATCGAAAATCTGCAAGCCGTCGTTGGACACGATCATGTGCGTTCAGAGCCCGACGAGTTGTTGGTTTATGAATGCGACGGCCTACCACACCACAAGTATTTA
>JBGTCM010000373.1:0-4532 GCA_041748795.1 Pyrinomonadaceae bacterium | reverse complement strand
AGGTGGCGATCGGATCATTGCCGTGGATCGTGTCGAAGAGAAACTAAACCTTGCGCGTGAGCTCGGCGCGACGCATATCGTCAATGCTGCCAACGATGATCCGGTCGCGGTCATTAAGGATTTGGCGGGCGGAGGCGTTGACTATGCTTTTGAGAGCGTCGGTAACGAGAAGGTATTGATTCAAGCTTACGAGTCAACGTGCCGCGGCGGCACCACAATTACGATCGGTCTGCCGGCGCCGGATAAGATGTTTACCATTCCCGCCCTCGGTATTGTTGCGGAAGAGCGCACCATCAAAGGTTCGTACATGGGCTCGTGCGTGCCTCGTCGCGATATACCACGATTTATCGAAATGTATCAGGCGGGAACTCTGCCCGTTGATAAGTTGCACACGCACACGCTGAAGCTTGACGAGATCAACGAGGGCTTCGATCGATTGGCCCAGGCTACAGCGGTGCGGCAGATCATCGACTTCCTCAACTAAGCAAGACCCGCATGCCGCAGAAGCCAGAAATCACTCGCACTGACTATCCCCACCTTACGACGCTCGCAACGCGTTGGATGGACAACGACGTCTATGGGCACATTAACAATGCGTTGTACTACGCTTTCTTTGACACGGCGATTAACGAATACCTAATCGCAGAAGGTGGGCTGGACATCACGGCCGGCGAAGTCATCGCATTCGCCGCCGAGTCTCAGTGTCAATACCTAAAGGCGCTGGCCTTCCCCGATGTGATAGAGGTTGGGTTGCGCGTTGGTAAGTTGGGAACCTCGAGTGTCAGATATGAACTCGCGATCTTCAAACAAGGCGACACACTTGCCGCCGCGGCAGGTTATTTCGTACATGTATTCGTGGATCGTCAGACGCGCCGGCCGGTGCCGATGCCCGAACGGATTCGTGCGGCCCTGGAGAGAATCACGGTGGCCAGGAAATAACTCCTTGGAGTTGCATCATCCATCCCTCCCGTTTAGATTGGGCACTTGTGCCCACAGTGGCTGAGAAGTTCGCAACTTCCGACCTGCGGGTTTTGAGAAGGGGACGCTCCCCTAGCCGCTGAAAACTTTGACACCCGTACGGTCCCAGCTACTCAGGACGCTGCTCCTGTTTTCAACACCACCGCTACCCTGCATTTGCGCGAGGTCCCATAAATTGCCCAGCATTGGACCACCTTCGCTGCCGAAGTTTCCGTACACGTCCAACCACCAGCGTCCGGGAATGATCATCGGAACCACCCGCTGAAGTAGTGCGGTTTCGAGGTAGTGCAGCTCCCTACCGTTAATGAAGACACCGGTGTTGCCGTTTGAGGCACCCGGTTGCAGTGGGCCGCCGATGTCATGATTCGGTTCGAGCGTGCACAAAACTGGTCCACCAATAACTCCCCACCCGCCACACATCCGGTCGTACCAGTAGTAGCCGTCTGGAAGTGACGAATGATATTTCTCTTCGAGGAAATTAACCTGATCGTCGCGAAGCTTCACTCCGTTGACGAAGACTTCGCGGCCCGGCGCCATCGCCTGTGGTGGCTGACCGGCGGATTGAGATGGTGATTGCGCCTGTGGGCCTGGACCTTGCTGGGCCATTTGCTCAATTCGTTGCCGGACGGCCAACACCTTCCCTTTCACGTGATTTGACTGAATTGGTCCAAAGCCAAAATTCGATCCGTTGATCGTGATGCGGCTCATGCCAGCATCGCCATGATTGATAAGGACTTGAATTGTTACGGGCCAGGTGAAACCGATTTGGAACGACTCAGTGGAAACCAACCCGTGCCCGAGGTCGGCGTTAATAGGCAGGCCGAGCGAGCCTATGGCCTCTGCGGTCAGAGATTTTGCTTGTTCAGGCGATAAGGGTATCTGGAAGGAATCTTCATGACGTGACATGCGCGTTCTCCTGTTAGTCGATTGCGGGACGATACTACGCGCGGAAGACAGATTTCAACGAGCTTCGTCGCGGTTGAATAGTAATGCTTCCCAGTCCGCGGAGCGGCCGACAGCATAAAGCCTGGGGTGGAGCGCAGCGAAACCCCAGGGACCGAACCAACAAGAGAATCTTAGTCCGCCGAGCGGCCGACAGACGCTCCTCAAACGTGTCGTTCGTCCTACTCGATGCCGTTTGAACTCATCCCGAAATGGGTAGTGGTACCTGGGCGAGAGTCCGCTGAGTGGATAAGATGCGGTCCCCACTTACCCGAACGCATTGATTCGTCTGTCGGCCGCTACGCGGGCTCTCAACATGGTCAACATTCGGGTCCTGGGGTTCCGCTGCGCTCCACCCCAGGCTCTATGCTTTCGGCCGCTCCGCGGGCTTTGAATAATTTCGACAAAACACTTGTCGATCAGTGATCTCTCAGGTAGGGAAGGAGAGCACACAAACGTTCCCTTTGCCCACCTGGGAGATTTTCAGGCCGACGGTCGGGCTCGTAATGTCGAACCTCGCGGCACCGCTCGTCGTATAATTCACTATGGACTTCATTCAAACACTGGCCATCGGAATGGGCGCGTCGTGGGTTTCAGGCATCAACCTCTACGCCTCAGTGGCGACCCTTGGCTTGTTGGGCCGCTTGTCCAACCTTGAACTGCCCGGCGAACTTCAGGTGTTAACCAGTTGGTGGGTGATTGGATTCGCGGTCGCGTTGTACCTGGTCGAGTTTGTGGCGGACAAAATACCAATTGTCGACAGCACCTGGGACGTGATCCACACCTTCATTCGTGTGCCCGCCGGAGCCGTGTTGGCAGCGACGGCATTCGGCGACTTCGATAAGAGCGTTCAAGTGATTGCGTTCCTGCTGGGCGGCGGCCTTGCGCTCAGTTCTCATGGAACGAAAGCGGCAACTCGAGCGATCATCAATACGAGTCCGGAGCCCGTTTCAAACATTGTGGTAAGCACGTTGGAAGATGTGCTGGCGGTTGTTTCAATTTTGCTTGCTGTTTTTCTGCCTGTGTTGCTGTTTTGTGTGGTTGCTGCAGGACTGCTCGTGTCGGTTTGGTTGCTGCCAAAAGTTGTTCGATTCTTCCGTGGCGTAGTTCGCAGCATTCGCGCATTCCTTCGTCCGGCGGCTACAACGTAAAGCAAACTGTTAGTTTGCTGGCGCAGCGCCTCCACGGCCACGAAGCCACAAAAGTAACTTTAGATAGTTCGAGGTCGGGAAGGTGGGCGATGGCGCACCTTCCACCTTCCCCGTTTAGAGTGCGGACTTGTCCGCTCGAGGGCACAAGTGCCCGTTCTAAACGGCAGGAAGTCTTCGTTCGGCTTAATCCATAATCTGTGTAATCTGCGGATAGTGTTGGTATGCTGGGGCGATGTCTACACCAGAAAAAGATCAGAGCAAGTCAGCAAAGCTATTTAACCGGGCCCTCGAACTGATGCCGGGCGGGGTGAATTCTCCCGTGCGCGCGTTTCGAGGTGTCGGCGGAACACCACTGTTCATCAAGGCCGCTCGTGGTCCATACATCACCGACGCCGATGTCCGAACTTTCATCGACTACGTGGGCTCCTGGGGCCCGATGATCCTGGGCCATGCAGATGAAGAGGTTGTTAATGCCCTGGCCGCGGTGGCGTCTAAAGGCACAAGCTTCGGCGCTCCCAACGAACTCGAAATAGAACTCGCCGAAGAAGTCGTCGACGCCGTGCCGTCTATAGAGATGGTGCGCATGGTCAACAGCGGCACCGAAGCAACCATGTCTGCCATTCGCCTGGCTCGAGGCGCGACCGGCCGCGACAAGCTCGTTAAATTCGAAGGTTGCTATCACGGTCATGCCGACAGCCTGCTGGTGAAAGCCGGTTCCGGGGTTGCCACACTCGGACTGCCTGACAGTCCGGGAGTTCCTGCCTCACTCGCACAACACACATTGAATTGTTACTTCAACGATGCCGCGGCGCTCGCGGAAATTTTCGCCCGGCACCAGGACATCGCCGCCGTGATAATCGAACCGGTTGCCGGAAACATGGGTGTGGTTGCGCCACACCCCGGATTTCTGAATGCCGTTCGTGAGTTGACGACACAGCATGGCGCGCTTTTGATCTTCGATGAAGTGATGACTGGATTTCGCGTGGCCCGCGGCGGCGCGCAGGAGCTTTACGGCGTTAGTCCGGACATCACCTGCCTCGGGAAAATTATCGGTGGCGGATTGCCGGTAGGCGCATATGGCGGGAGTCGCGACCTAATGCGAAATGTCGCACCGGCGGGGTCGATCTATCAGGCTGGAACTCTCTCCGGAAATCCGTTGGCAATGACTGCGGGACTGCTTACTCTGCGGCGGCTGAAGGATCGCTCCGCATATGAGACGCTGGAAAGACGCTCCGCGAGGCTAACTGAAGGAGTTGGACGTGCAGCGACGGATGCGGGGATCAAAACTACAACCAACAGGGTCGGATCAATGTGGACGACTTTCTTTAATGAAGGGCCCGTCACTGATTGGACCACGGCAAGCAAAAGCGATCGCGAGGCGTACGGGAGATTTTTCCACGCAATGCTCGATCAAGGGGTTTACCTGGCGCCATCGCAATTTGAAGCGGGATTTGTAAGCCT
>JBGTCM010000372.1:0-3917 GCA_041748795.1 Pyrinomonadaceae bacterium | reverse complement strand
AACAAACACGCGAACATGAACATGGGTAACAAGAACGCTAGCGCGAAGAAGACACCCTAGAGTTTTAGGCTGTCGCCGCTAGTCAATGAGTCGCCAGCGGCAAAGAGACGCGAGCGCCTAGGCGTGTGGATACTCTTGCGCCCCTTGAAGTACAAGTGTGTTTGTTGACGCACTTGTCTTCTGATGTCCGATTGCTATTTGCGTTGCAACCCTATAGGAGCCTCATGGAATCTGCTACCAGCCGCCAAGAACCACACCCAACCGATAATCCCTCCGATCTGGATCTCGTCCGGGATCCTGTGTGCGGGATGACTATTGATCCAAAAAAGGCGGCGGGGTCTTCCGAGTATCAGAGCGAGACCTACTACTTCTGTAGCACTCAGTGTCTTCATAGATTTCGCGAGGATCCGGAAGCCTTCCTGAACACAGCGGCTGCAGCACTGACATTACAGCAGGCTAGTATTCAGCACGCAGAGACTTCCGCGGGATCGACAAACTCCGAAGCATACACCTGCCCGATGCATCCGGAAGTGCGTTCGGACAAGCCAGGCTCCTGTCCCAAATGCGGAATGGCCCTGGAACCTGTGACGCCGCAGGCCCTTGCGCAGAAGGTTGAATATACCTGCCCGATGCATCCAGAAATCATTCGCGATGCTCCGGGCAACTGTCCTATCTGCGGCATGGCGCTCGAACCGCGCACTGTTTCGCTCGAAGAAGAGGAAAACCCCGAACTGGTGGATATGACGCGCCGATTTTGGACGGGAGTGGTTCTCACTGTCCCTCTCCTCTTAATAGCTATGAGCGATTTGATTCCGGGACATCCCGTTGAACGAATTGTCTCAATGCGCTCGCTGAGTTGGGTTCAATTTGTTCTGGCAACTCCGGTGGTGCTTTGGGGTGGGTGGCCATTCTTCGTGCGCGGTTGGCAGTCGATCGCCAATCGCAGCTTGAACATGTTCACGCTGATTAGTCTGGGGGTGTCAGTCGCATACGTCTTCAGCGTAATTGCAATGCTGTTTCCTGAAATCTTTCCGGTATCCTTTCGCGACGCTGCGGGTGGAGTGCCGGTTTACTTCGAAGCCGCAGCAGCCATCACTACGCTTGTTTTGTTGGGCCAAGTGCTCGAACTTCGCGCGCGTAGTCAGACTGGCGCGGCCATAAAAGCACTCTTAGGTCTCGCACCAAAAACCGCGCGGCGCATCCGTGAAGATGGCAGCGACGAAGACGTGCTTCTGGAGCAGGTGCAGGTGGGCGATCGTTTGCGCGTGCGCCCCGGCGAGAAGGTACCAGTTGACGGTGTTGTTGTAGAAGGATCGAGTGCGATCGATGAAGCGATGGTTACTGGTGAGCCGATTCCGGTTGAAAAGCACTCCGGCGAACGTGTGATTGGCGCGACAGTGAATGGCACAGGCTCTTTTGTGATGCGAGCAGAGCGAGTTGGCGCGGAGACACTGTTGGCTCAGATTGTCCAGATGGTTGCCGAAGCTCAGCGCAGCCGTGCTCCGATTCAAAAACTCGCAGACGTTGTCTCCGGTTATTTCGTGCCAGTGGTTGTCGCCATAGCGGTAATCACTTTTGTCGTGTGGAGCATCTGGGGGCCTGAACCGCGCATGGCGCACGGCTTGGTGAATGCGGTAGCTGTGCTGATCATTGCCTGTCCGTGTGCGCTTGGACTCGCCACTCCGATGTCGATCATGGTAGCGACCGGAAAGGCTGCGCAGAGCGGAGTGCTCTTCAAGAATGCCGAAGCGATTGAGGTCATGCGCAAAGTGGACACGCTGGTAGTTGATAAGACCGGGACTCTTACTGAAGGCAAACCCAAATTGGTCAGCGTCATCACCGGCGAAGCTGTTGATGAACAGACCTTATTGAGATTGGCTGCCGGTCTGGAGCGAGGCAGTGAACATCCTCTGGCAGCAGCGATCGTTGCCGGTGCGCAAGAGCGCGGCGTCGATCTCACAGATGCCACCGCATTTGACTCGCTAACAGGTAAGGGAGTGACCGGAGAGGTTGATGGTCGCAAGGTTTCCCTCGGAAATAACACCCTTCTCGATGAATTGAAAATCGATCCGGGAAAACTTGCGACGAAGGTAGAGAGTTTACGTGCCGACGGCCAAACAGTGATGTTCGTGGCGGTTGACGGTAAAGCCGCGGGTCTGATCGGTGTCGCCGATCCGATCAAAGAAACCACACTGGAAGCGATCAAGTCAGCTACATGAAGAAGGAATTCGCATTGTCATGCTCACTGGCGACAGCCGCACTACAGCAGAGGCAGTTGCCAGAAAGTTGAGTATTGACGAAGTGTTGGCGGAGGTACTTCCGAATCAGAAAGTGGAGGCAGTGAAGAAGTTTCAGGCCGAAGGCCGATTCGTGGCGATGGCCGGCGACGGCATTAAATGACGCGCCGGCGCTTGCCCAGGCTCAGGTTGGAATAGCGATGGGAACTGGAACCGATGTGGCAATGAAGAGTGCCGGAGTTACCCTGGTCAAAGGGGACCTGCGCGGCATCGTCCGCGCTCGCGTTCTAAGCCGCCTAACGATGAGCAATATCAAACAAAACCTTTTCTTCGCGTTCATCTATAATTCGCTTGGGGTACCCATCGCGGCCGGGGTTCTCTATCCGTTCTTCGGTATTCTGTTGAGTCCGATGATTGCAGCAGCCGCGATGAGTTTCAGTTCAGTTTCGGTTATCGGCAATGCCTTGCGACTTCGGCGGGCGCAGTTGTAACCCCTGAGCATTGGGAACCAGGCTTACCACTTCATTATTTGGCTAAAGCTGAGCAATCACCCGCTTGAGCTTTTCATTCACCTCTGTAGCTACTGCGTCGAGAGTCGCATTGTCTCCTACTACCGATAGCATCGTCTTGGCGTCTATCGCCGCAACTACAGATTTTCCCGCTTCGTCAGCCTCATAAACGATGACATTGCAGGGAAGCAGGAGTCCGATGTTGATCTCCTGCTGTAGAGTCTTGTATGCGAGAGCCGGATTGCAGGCGCCGAGGATCACATAATTGCGAAAATCGAGCCCGAGCTTCTCTTTCAGTTTCTCCTTTATGTCGATTTCACAGAGCACGCCAAAGCCTTCCTCCTTGAGCGCGGCTCGCGTTTTTTCCACCGCTGCTTCGTACGAAACATCAACTGTCTTACTGAACCCGAATTTCGAATGCTGTAGTTGCTGCGCACTCATAATCTTTTCTCCTATATCTAAACCAACCAGACTGCGAAGTGAACGGCCTACGCTAGGCCGGTTGCTGTGTAGAGGATGCTACGATTCGCGTTCTGTGTCACTCGAACCAGTAGCCTTGCTAACTGCGGCTGTCGTCGTATGGTCCTTTTGTGGATCCGGTCGAGACTCGACACGGCACGAGTTAGCCATTCAAGTCTGGATCCCGAAACGCGGTAGCACCCACCGCATCAACACGACATAAGCGGCAAAAAATACAATCAGCCATAACCATTCACCCATTTGTTCTTCACTCCTGACTCTTGCCGCCGTAATCACTCGCCGGCGAAGCTGACCTCAGGCTCAAGTTTTGTCTCGGTTTTGATTGAGTTGGAAATGAGACAACTCTTTTCTGCTTTCTCCAGAATGCGACTCGCGCGTTCGACATCGCGGGCATGGTTAACGAGGAGTTTGGGACGCAGAACGATCTCGGTCATGATGAACCCCTGCCCCTCCAGCTTCTCCAATGTTCCTTTCGCGTCCGCGCTAAAGCTGACGAATTCCAGTTTTGAGTTTTCAGCAATTGCCAGGAATGTGGACATGAAACACGAGTTTACCGCCGCTACGAAGAGATGTTCCGGCGTCCACACTCCTTCGTGCCCTTTGAATTCGGGCGGAGCGTCGACTTCTAAATCCGGCAGGTGCGGCGCGCTCAAATCCCCTCGGCGTTCTCCGGTCCATTCGACCTCGGTAG